>JAFDFH010000014.1 GCA_019309945.1 Deltaproteobacteria bacterium | reverse complement strand
GGAGTTTGGCCCTATGGAAGCTGTTTCAGGCGCGGAAGCACTGTTAAGTATCCGGCTCCTTAAAACCCAGCTTCAAAAGTACTAAAAGCTAAACAAACTAGTTTTCGTTGCGCATTCTTTGTCATTCGTTGCGTATGTAAAATGATGTCGGGGGCTAAAACAACCGATAACGAGTAACGCCTAACCATTGTGGAGCAGTTGAAATGAGGCTTTTTAAAACGAGAAGAATACAATGGGTGTTGATTTCGATTTTTCTGGTACCCTGTTTAGCAAGCGCAGAAAATATAATGAGTACCGTTGAAGTTAAAAGCGGGCAAGCCGAAGTTACTTTCCTGGAAGGAAGGGCTACGCTGATTAAAAAGGGGATATCCCTGACCCAGGGCGATTTACTATTCCCGGGTGATCGTGTCAGAACAGGTAGGGATTCGAGGATTGAGGTGAAGTTGCCGGAGGGAAGCTTTATTCGTTTTGGTGAACAGACAACTTTTGAACTGATATCGGCTTCGTTCGACCAGGAGAAAACACTTCGGGACATTAAAGTAAGCATGGTCCTGGGAAAGATATGGGCTAAAATCTCTAAATTGTTTGGTGGAAGGGGGCGTTTTGAGGTTTTAACCAAAACAGCAGTTAGCGGTGTACGGGGTACCGTTTATCGCGTGAATGTTAACCCGGATGATTCGGTAATGGTAAAAGTTTATGGGGGCGAAATCGTCGTGAACAGCCTTAATAAAGCGAATATCACCTCACAATCCGAAAAGATTACGAAACCAGCGAAGGTATCAGGACCTCATCCGGTTCCGGGTCCCCATCCTGTGACCATGGAAGAGTGGACCTATATCGTGAAGGCATTACAACAGATAAATATACGACCGGACGGGACGGCCACGAAACCCTTCCGGTTTTCGATAAAGGATGATCTAAACGATTGGGTACGCTGGAACCTGGAAAGAGATAAAATACTCGGTGTTCAATAAAATTAGGTTCCCATTGTCCACGAAGCTAAATATTTTTTTTGTTCAGCCGTCAGTTTATCAATGGAAATCTCCATCGATGCCAGTTTTTCTTTTGCAATTGCCATGTCTATCTGTTCAGGCACGGGATAGACATCGTTTTCAAGAGACATTTTACTTGTTACCATATGTTCTATGCTAAGGGCCTGGTTGGCAAAGCTCATGTCCATCACACTTGCAGGATGACCTTCAGCGGCTGCAAGATTGATAAGCCTGCCCTCACCCAGCAGATTTATCCGTTTGCCATTGTTAAGAACATATTCCTGTACAAATTCCCTAATCGTTTTTGTAGATTTTGAAATAGATTTTAATCCTTCTATATCCAGTTCAACGTTAAAATGACCTGAATTGCATATAATGGCCCCATCTTTCATGATTGCGAAGTGATCTTTCCGTATGACATTGATGTTGCCGGTGACCGTGCAGAAAAAATTCCCGATTTTTGCAGCTTTCCGGATGGGCATAACGGTAAAACCTTCCATGACGGCTTCAAGTGACGCAAGCGGATCGATTTCGGTAATTATCACATTCGCCCCCATTCCCCGCGCGCGCATGGCAAGACCCCTTCCACACCATCCATAACCGCACACAACAAAACTGGCGCCTGCTATCAACCGGTTTGTTGCGCGGATAATCCCATCCATGGTACTTTGGCCCGTACCATAGCGGTTATCAAAAAAATGCTTGGTCTTGGCATCGTTTACCGCTATGATCGGGTATTTTAAAACTCCATCCGCGGCCATACTTTTCAGGCGTATGATTCCGGTAGTGGTCTCTTCTGTGCCGCCCCTGACCAGATGGATAAGTTCTGATCGATCGGTGTGGAGCGTGGAAACAAGATCGGCTCCATCGTCCATTGTGTAGTGGGGCTTCATATCCAGAACCGAATTTAAATGCTTGTAATATGTTTTGTTGTCTTCACCCTTTATGGCAAACACAGGGATTTTGTCATTTTTTACAAGTGAGGCGGCCACATCGTCCTGGGTGCTTAAAGGATTGGAGGCACAGAGGAATACTGTGGCACCGCCGGCCTTTAATGTCTCCATTAGGGAGGCGCTTTCGGTGGTTACATGCAGACAGGCGCCCAGACGAATTCCCTTTAGAGGCTTTTCTTTTGAAAATCTTTTTTTTATGCGGTTTAGAACCGGCATGTTCTGATTCGCCCATTCGATACGAAGCGCACCTTCCTTTGCGAGTTTGATATCCTTAATATCATAGTTCATTATTTAATTACTCCTCCCTGATTGTTTTTTGGTTTACAAAATAAAATTAAAGTTAAATTCCTGCCTTTTCTCTTAGAACATCAATCTTATTTGTCATTTCCCATGTAAATTCAGGTTCAGATCGCCCAAAATGGCCATATGCTGCAGTTTTGCGGAAGATCGGCCGAAGAAGATCAAGATATTCTATAATTGCCGCGGGCCGCAAGTCAAAGACCTCCCGGACTATTTCTTTAACCCTGTGCTTGGGGATGACGCCTGTACCCATAAGGTCTACCATAACCGAGACCGGTTCGGCCACACCGATTGCATAAGCAATTTGTATTTCACACTTTTTGGCTATGCCGGCCGCAACAATATTTTTTGCGATATGCCTGGCCATATAAGAGGCACTGCGATCCACTTTAGATGGATCTTTCCCCGAAAAGCATCCGCCGCCGTGACTTCCCTGGCCTCCATAAGTGTCAACGATGATCTTTCGGCCGGTAAGACCACAGTCGCCCATGGGCCCACCGACAACAAATCTTCCGGTTGCATTAATGAAATAGCGGGTATCCCCATCGGTCATTTCCCGGGGGATAACTTTCTTGATGACTTCTTCAATGATAGATTCTTTTAAGTCCTCGTGGGTAATATCCGGTTTGTGTTGAGCCGCAATGACCACGGTATCAACACGTTTGGGGCAGCCGTTTTCATATTCGATAGTTACCTGGGATTTGCCGTCAGGTCTTAAGAAATCAAGAGACCCGCTTTTCCGCACGGTCGCAAGGCGATGGCATATCTTGTGGGCATATGTTATGGGCATGGGCATTAATTCAGGTGTCTCATTCGTAGCAAATCCGAACATCAGTCCCTGGTCGCCTGCGCCCTGATCCTTGAACAATCCTTCACCCAAGTTTACCCCCTGGGCAATATCAGAGGATTGCTGGTCAATACTGGTAATAACCGAGCATGTTTGCCAGTCAAAACCCATTCTGGATGAATGGTATCCGATATCCCTGATGGTATCTCGCACAACCCGGGGTATATCTACATAACAGTCGGTCGTAATTTCGCCGGCGATAAAAGCGAGGCCGGTCGTCACAAGGGTCTCACAGGCAACGCGTGCATTTTTATCTTGCGCGATAATGGAATCCAGTATGGAATCCGATATGGCATCTGCAACCTTGTCAGGATGTCCCTCGGTCACCGATTCAGATGTAAAAAAAAATTTTTCGTTGCTCATAAGTTGTCTCCTTTGTTTTTAATCCATAGATTTCGCAGATTGCACAGATTTCAATGAAAACTCGATAAATGTTGCGAAATCCGGCGGGTTAAATTCCCCACAGCTTGCTGCGTTAAGATAGGATTTGTCATTTGTCGATACTCCGTGGCTGGCCCCGGGGTCGTTTATTTGGGATTCAGTAACATATTGTCAATCAGGCGCGCCTTGCCCACATTGACCGCAAGGGCCATCAAGGCCGGCCTGTCGATTATTTTCATATCCTCAAGGGTTTCAGGGTCACAGATGGTGATATAATCTATCACCGTGTTTCCGTGGGATTTTATCAGTTCTGACGATGCAGCTATGATTTTGGCCGCATCGTTTATTCCATCTGCAAGAAGCGCTTTAGCCTTGTTCAGGGCATTAAAAAGGGCAAGGGCGACCGGCCGTTGCTCCGGAGTCAGATAACTGTTTCGTGAGCTCATGGCGAGACCGTCAGATTCCCTTACGGTTTGGCCACCAATGATTTTAATATCTAAATTTAGATCTTTTACCATCCGGCGGATGATAACAAGTTGCTGATAGTCTTTTTTGCCAAAGATGGCGATATGGGGTTTGACAATGTTAAAGAGCTTTACAACAATGGTTGTAACGCCTTTAAAAAATGTGGGCCTCGAAAGGCCGCAAAGGTGTTTCGGAAGTTTTTCCTGACTGACACAGGTCTGAAATCCTGTTGAATACAACTCTTTTTGATTTGGGAAAAATATGAGATCGGCCTTTTCCTTTCTTATTAGCGCGATGTCTCGGTCGAGATCCTGCGGATAAGATTCGAAATCTTCCCCAGGGGCAAATTGGGTGGGATTAACAAAAATACTCACCACCAGGTCGTCTCCGAGCTTGCGCCCCTCCCTGATCAGGGACAGATGCCCTTCATGCAGAAAGCCCATCGTAGGGACAAAAACAATTGTTTTACCCGAACGTCGCATGCGATCTGAGCGTTCCTGCATGGTGTTTATTTTAGTGATAACTTCGATGGCTTACACCTCTTAAAAAAATTAAAACTAATTTTAATATAATAGTGATAATTTATTGTCAATAAAAACCCTATTTTGATCAAAAAGATTTAGAGCGCAAAGGGGGGGTCCAGGGGATTTGGGAAAAGGGATTGAAAATTTTAAAAGAGATTTTGCATATCCGGATGATTTTTTATCAGCCTTACAAATTGCTCGGTCCGTATATCTAGGCGTCTTTTCATTATTCGAATGAGTCGCTGGGTCATCACGTATCCCATTGAATGATCGTTGTCGAGAAGGTTTAAAAGTTTTTCTCGTCTTACGGAATAAACCTCAGTTGCTTCCGTGCATACGGCAGCAGTGGTGTAAGCACCGCTGTCGAGCATTGCAGACCATCCGAAAGAGAATCCCGGTTTGACTGAACCCATGGACACCGTGGCTTTATCAGATACGCGCAGTTCAAGAAGAACCTTTCCTCTTTTCAACATGAAGAATCTATCCGCAAAATCACCTTCCCGAAAAATGATTTCCTGGTCATCAAACCTCAGGACATCGATGATCGGAAGCATTTTATCTAGCATTTTATCCGTAAGATAACTTAACATCTCAATTTGTTTTAAATCTTCTTTAGAAACCATGAAAATCTCCTAATTCGTGTCGGAACCAAAGCTTGATCGTTTTGTAACTTTACAATATGTTCCGGTGGGCCCGCTGCGCCATCCGGCAATTTTTTTCAATACGGCCAAAACTTGCCGTTAAGGGCGCCTAACAGTGTCCCGCGCAGGGGATCTAAAATGAGCGTGTGCTTGGTACAAACAGGCTACAACCAACAATTTGTGCTGTTCGGGTCACTGTAAGCCGTCCTAAACGGCTTCAAACAGTTGCCCGCTTTGAAAAAAATTACCGGATGACTCCGCTGGTAGGTTTAACCATCAGTTTTTGAGAAGTTACATCGTTAGGCAATCATTTAGCAGTGAAGTGTTCACGTTATCCGTTACGGATCCTTAACATAAAAAAAAGATTACAACGATCAATAAGGTGGCTGCCGCTACACAGAGTCCGAGGGGCGTTGAACCAGTTTCAAAAGCAGCCTGAAGCCTTTGTTTCATGCTGACGTTAGCCTCTCTGCCTGCACTCGTCCAGGACCGCAAAGGTATCAAGAAAACAAGGGTCATCCCGGCTACGCCATCTTTTATGATGCGGCTGAGAAAAAGCGGCAATTTTTGCGCAAAAAGGCTATCACAAAAACGATTGATTCCATTAAAAAGCTTGTCCCCGACACGGAATAAAAGGCGTGCGCCTTTTCTGTAAAACCAGTCGGTATCCAGATTTATTGCTCGCATTTCGGCGGGATAATGACCGGAGAGAATCAGCAGGCAAAATGCCAGGGCGCCGAACATGAGCAGTTGTAATTGGTTGACCACGTGGGCTCCGGTATAGGGAA
Organism: Deltaproteobacteria bacterium; assembly: GCA_019309945.1. Classification (GTDB taxonomy): domain Bacteria; phylum Desulfobacterota; class Desulfobacteria; order Desulfobacterales; family JAFDFH01; genus JAFDFH01. The sequence continues at coordinate 10,891 of JAFDFH010000014.1, read as the reverse complement.
TATAATCAACCGGGTATGGCAACAGATCATATAAGGGGCGGGGAAAAAGACCGATAAAAATGCATAGCAAGGCGGCAATCCCCATGGCGACCAACATATTTAACGGTGGTTCTTTGGCCCGGATGCCGGAATCGTGGCCAAAAAAGGTGAAATAGGGCACCTTGATGCCTGCATGGTGAAAAACGCCGGCCGAAGCAAACTGCAGTATCAGCCAGATGATGGCCAGTTTGTTGTGGGCCGCCGCACTAACGATCATTGATTTGCTGATAAACCCGCTAAATATCGGAAATGCCGAAATGGACGCGGCACCGATTATACAGAATAAGCAGGTCAACGGCATGGTTTTGTATAATCCTCCCAGGTCGGTGCACCTGATCTTGCCGGTTACGTGCAAAACAGAGCCTGCCGCCATAAATAAAAGTGCTTTGTACAGGATATGGCAAAAGGCATGCGAAACCGTTCCATTAATGGCAAGGTGGCTTCCGATCCCGATGCCGCACATCATGAAGCCAACCTGATTGATCAGGCTATAGGCCAAAACGCGGCGAATATCATTTTCCAGGACCGCATAAAAAATTGGTATGGCCGTCATCAGAGCTCCAAGCCAGATAAGTAGTTCCGTTCCCGGGAAGGTTCTGGCCATAACGTACACGGCACTCTTGGTCGTAAATGCGCTTAAGAAAACCGCGCCGGTTACCGTGGCTTCCGGATAGGCATCCTGGAGCCAGGGATGAAGCGGGGGGATGGCCGCGTTCAAAGCGATACCTGCGAAGATCAAATATGAGGCTGTTCCGGTCAAACCGATGTATTCGAACTCGAGGGTACCGGTTTGGCGAAAATAACAAATAATGCCGGCTAAAAGGCACAGACCGCCAACAAGATGAATCAGTATGTAACGAAACGCCGCCGCCTGGGATTTTGTGGTTCGGCGTGCAAGAATCAGAAAAGTGGAGGCCACCGCCATAATTTCCCAGAAGATATAAAGAGAGCAAAAATCTCCGGCAAAGGTAACCCCCAAAGCACTGCCGGCATAAATCAATCCGGATACATGTTGAACATCATCGTCAACTTTTAAAGAAAAAATGATCCCTATAAAAGATACAATCGTGAAGATATATCCAAAAACCAGGCTCAGCCGGTCCACGCGGCCCAGGATAAGATCATAACCCATCAGGGATCCGTGCCAATATTTTCCTTCAGGGCTATTGATCAATATAATAAATGCCAGAACCGGCAATAAGAGCATAAATGTGGATTTGATTCTCCCTTTTAAAACAGGGATGAGCAAGGCTCCCACTATGAAAACGAATGCCGGGGGGATACCTGTAAAAGATTGCAGCTGGTTCATAACATCTTGCCGTTTATTGGGGGGTCAGGGCCGTGAGCCTGTCGAACGGCCGTTTTGATACTCGTAACGAAATTCTTAATCATAATAATCTTCATCCCTTTTAATGAAAATTCTTAACAGCTTGGCGATAAAAATCAACATTACGCAGGAGATGAAGCCGTAAACGGCAAAAAACGCAGGCGCGCCATCCCAGGCAAACGCGCTATGCTTATGGACAAATAAATCAATGATTAAGAGCAACACCAAAGCGACGTAAAAAAAACCTAAGAACTTTTTTACATTTTCGGGTTTATCGAAAATTTTTAACTCTTTCTTCATTTTAATATTACCTTTAGGCGGTTTAATAGGTAAGCGTTCACGGGTTCAAAGGTTCAGAGGTTCAAGGTTCCATTCGCATCCCCGGACTGAATTTGGAATGCGTATTTACGAGAAAGGCGTCATCTTCGTCAGGCCTAATCCAAAATTTGGAGCCCAATTGGCAATTACTTGGGAAAATGAACATTTTTAACGAAGACTTCGGGTCTTCAAGGCTTTCTTTGTCCTTAACCCTGAACGTTGAACCCTGAACCCGTGAACGGTTACTTTAATAGTTACATGTGGCAAAAATGAATCCCAGATAAATTAATGCCACCGTTAGAGCGACATTAAAAGCGGTTTTATACCCTTTTACGGGTTCATGGCTGAGGATCATTTTTTCTTTTTCAGGCATGCTAGGGTCCTCCCATTATTTTCAGAACAGCCATCTGGGCCAATTTCAAAAAAGGCTGTGGGTAGAAAAATAATATAATGGAGCCGATTGCCGTTATAGATAATGGAATAAGGCACCAGAGGGGTGCTTCGTTGACCCCGTTTGCAAACATTGATTCCTGGGGGGTACAGAAAAACGCACGATAGACAATCGGCAGAAAGTAAACGGCATTGAGCAGCGAACTGGTGAGTAATACCAGCAGCATCACCATTTGATCCGCCTGGAGGGTACCCAGAACTAAAAACCATTTGCTGATAAATCCGCCGCATGGCGGTAGACCGATAACACTCATGGCACCGATTAAAAAAGCGATCATGGTAAGGGGCATTTTTTTTCCGATACCTACCATTTCACTGATCTTCTTTCTACCGGTGGCAATAAAGATAGCCCCGGCGCAAAAAAATAAAGTGATTTTACCAAATGCGTGCATGGCAATATGCAGGGCGCTGCCGGTGATGCCCTGGGGTGAAAGAAGCCCCAAACCGAGGACGATATAGGATAATTGGCTAATCGTCGAAAAAGCCAGCCGTCGCTTCAGGTCGTCCTGTGTCATGGCAATCAGCGAGGCGGTTAAAATGCTGACAGCTGACAGATAACAGACCATCGTTCCCAGATTCAGGGATAATAACAGCTCCGTGCCGAATACACCGGTAATGACTCTCAGGATACTGAATACGCCGACCTTGACCACGGCCACGGCATGCAACAGGGCACTGACAGGCGTGGGTGCCACCATGGCTGCCGGAAGCCAGGAATGTAAGGGGATTATGGCCGCCTTGGCAAAACCGAAAATAAACATCAACAATAAAACGGTCATCAAAGTTTTAGACCCGGTCCCTGCCAAAAATCCCTGGTCAGCAAAATCCAAGGTCCCGGCAAGGGAATAAGATATCAGCATCGCCGGAAGCGCAAAACCAATGGATGTACCCACAATATAGAGCAGATACTTACGTCCTGATGACCGCGCTTCCATATCCTGGTGGTGGGTTACCAGAGGATACGTAGAAAGTGAAAGCATTTCATAAAATAGATACAGGGTAAGAAGATTGGCCGCAAAGGCGACTCCGATGGTTGCAGATAGAGAAAGGGCAAAAAAACAAAAATAACGGGTCTGGTTGTGTTCTTTAAGTCCGCGCATATACCCGATGGAATAAGCAGATGTAACAATCCAGAGAAAAGAGGATACAAGCGCGAAGAGGATACTGAAAGAATCGACTCTTAATTTTATCGACACTTCAGGTAGAACCTGGGCGATGGTGTAATTAATTTCATTCCCATTGACAACTACCGGAACCATGGAGACAATAATCAGGAATTTTATTATCGCCGCCGCCAAAGTCCACCCTTCGCGTGTGTTGGGTTTTCTACTGGCCATAATAAAAAGCGGAGCAATGAGAGAAATAAGAACGGCCAGCAAAGGCTTTATGGAGTAAAGCGTATCCATTTTTAATCCACAGATTTCAATGAAAACTCGATAAAGGTTACGAAATTTAGCGGGTTAAATTCCCCGCAGCTTGCTGCGTTAAGATAGGAATTGTCATTTGTCGATACCCTGTGGCTTGCTGCGGGGTCGGTCATAAATATAGCGGGTTCATACGATTTGGGCCGGTATGGCAAATTGGATAATATGGGTCACAATATCACCCGTATATATGCCAAGCACAATGAGCCCGACGGCAACAACCATCAGGGGGACCAGCATGCTAAGGGGCGCCTCCATTATTTGGGTGTCATCCTTTACATGATGATCTGCAAACGGTTCAAAATAGCCGATTTCAATGATCCTGAAAAAGAGTACGACGTTTACAAGGCTGTTGAATAACAGTGCCACCACAAATCCATAATGCCCGGCTGCAATAGCGCCTGATATAAGATACCATTTGCTGAAAAAGCCGCAGGTGGGCGGCACGCCGATAATCGAAAGGGCGCCTATTACAAAAGCTGCCATAGAAAAAGGCATTTTTCGAAACAACCCTTTAAGATTGACGAAATCGTCGTTTTTTACCTGATATAAAATTGTCCCCGCAGCCAGAAAAACACACAGCGTCATTAGGGCATCGTTAATAATATGAAGAATTGCGCCGGTGATTGCGAGGCGGTTTCCCAGCCAAAAACCGCCGACCATGTAGCCGACTTCGGCAACGATGATGTAGGTCAGCATCTTTTTCAAGCTTCTTTTGGAAAGGGCAAAAAAAGACCCCATTATGATCGCAATTGTGGCCAGCCATACAAACGCACCGCTTATTTTCAAAGTAGCGAAGGAAAATTGGGGGGTGAAGACAAAGAGTGTTATCCGGATCATCACATATATCATCACCTTGGTTGTCAGAGGAGCAATGAGGCTGCTTGCCGCCGAATTGGCATATGTATATGCGTTCGGCAACCAGGCATGCAAAGGAAATAACGCCATTTTAATAAAAAGGCCGGTCATACAGATGATAAAGGCAAATAGTACCACCCTGGAATGATAAATTTCGGGAAGGATGGCAGCAAGATCATTCATATTCAATGAGCCGGTGACAAGATAGAGATACCCGATCCCCAGCAGGTAAAAGCTGGCGCCAATCGTTCCCATAAATACGTAGTTGAGACTTGCAAGGGGCGCACGATCTTTTCCCATGCCGATCAAGGCATAACCGGTCAGAGATGCAATTTCTAAAAGCACATACAGGTTAAAAACATCGCCGGTGACCAAGATGCCTAAAAGACCTGTTACAAATAAAACATAAAGGGAATAAAAAGGGCCGATTTTATCTGGAAAGTCCTCTTCAACATTTTTTTTTGTAGCGATTAGATTCAGAAGGGCGACGGCCGAGACAACAATGAGAAAGAGGCCGTTTAAATGATCAACATTATAAGCGATACCCCAGGGTGGCGGCCATCCTCCCAAACGATATACAATGACATTTTTGGTGCTAATGATCATACTGAGCAAAACGATTGCTGAATAAAGCGAGATGGAAAGGGATATGACCGCAATGGGAAAACATAACCTATTATTCAACCATCCGGCGACTGTAATAAAAAAGGCCGAGAGGAGAGGAACAACAATGATGAGAACAGGTAATTGTTGGCTCATTTCTTCCTTAGCGCCTTTCTCTTATTTGGGCATGGATTTCATCTTCTTCAAGCGTGTTGTATTGGTGATAGATTTTTAGGGCCAGTGCCAGAGCGACACCCAAGGTTGCCACCGATACAACAATTGCCGTGAGCATCAGAACATGGGGCAAGGGGTTGATGTAATCGACCGCGTGCACGGTGTGGGGATTTCCATTATGGCCGTGCATAATAATCGGAATCGTTGCGTCTTTTTTGGCGCTTATGGAAATATAAAAAAGAATGATAGCGGTTTGAAGAATGTTCATTCCGATTATTTTTTTTATCAGGTTGTTTTTTATGATCATGGCATACAGACCGATCATCATCAGTATGATAGAGACCCAGTAATTGTAATTTGAAATGATAATTGAAAGCAGGTCATTCATTTTTACAACCCTTCATCTTGTCTTCCGGCCGAAGCCAGATAGTTATAAAGGGATATCATGACCATCATGACGGCGATACCGACACCGATTTCAATGATGAGGATGCCATAGGATCTTGCCGTAACCGGATCTGTGCCGAATATGAGGGCAAGCGCGCTGTAGTCTAGAAAATTTAAACCGAATAGGAGACAAACCACTCCGGTCCCCGCGAAAATAAATATGCCGGTTGTGTAAAAGTAACTACCGGCTTTTTCACCCACCCGTTTGATTGCGGATCTTAAATCGTGAGAAATAGCGAAAAGGATTAAAGATGCACCCAGGATAACCCCTCCTTGAAATCCACCCCCCGGACTGTGATGTCCGTGCGCAATGACGTAAAGTGAAAAAATCTGTATAAATGGAATGATAAGTCGGCTGGTGGTTTTAATGATGACATCATGCGGCGTCCATGACGAGTCTATTCTTTCGAATTCGGCCGATTCCTCCGGTATTTTCCCTCCTTTTTCAATACGAAGTGTTATCCCTGTGAGAATATGGCGGTAAAGCCTGGTTTCCGGGCCTTCATGGGAAAAAATACGCAAAAGGAAAAGACAGGCGATACCGGCAGCGAAGATAACCGTGGTTTCAAACATGGTGTCATATCCACGATAGTCGGCAAGCACCGCGGTCACAATATTGGGTACCGAGGTGTCCGACATGGTTTTTTCAATATAATACGGAGATACATGCGTGCTAGCTGGAGATGTGGGGTCACCCCAGCCCGGAAAATCGGCGGTGCCATAAATCAACAACCCGCCGAAGAGAAGTATCGAAACCAGACCGATCGCCTTCAATCCTTTGACCTCCTTGAGGTTCGGAAAACTGCTGCCACAAACAAAACCGTACTGACTCCGGCGCCCACTGAAGCTTCGGTAAAGGCTACATCAACCGCCCCCATGATGGACCACAGGAGGCACATCATGAAGCTGTAGGCGCCAAAAAGGATTGCCGCCCCAAGGAGATCCTTTACCATTATGGCACCAATTCCGCATATAATAACACATGTCAATATGATCAAATCGAGCTGCCAGATCATGATCTATTCCTTTTTTTCACCTGCCCCCGGATCGAGCTCCTTTGTTGTTTCCCCCCTAACATAAGTCACCTTAATTTCTTCCTCTTTAAACCATGGCGCCAGACCCGCCCTGACACCGGCATCGACAATGGCATGGGTCGCAGTTGGGCTGGTTATGAAAATAAAAATCACAATAAGAATGATTTTTGTGCCGGTAAGCACTGAACTGATGGAAAAATCACCGAGTGTGTAAAGCGACATGGCGCTCATGCTCATGAGAAGGCCCATGGTATCCAGTTTGCCCGCGGGGTGCAGACGGGTATAAAAATCCGGAAAACGAATGATTCCGACCGCCCCTCCGGTAAAGAAGAACAGACCCGCCAATAAAAGTATCGTAACGATAATATTCATCATATTCGTTGAGGGTTAAGAATTTGGGTTCACCAAAAAAAACGTTTGGTGATTAAAAAAATGTCAACGGTCCGGTGTTTCATCATAAAGACCTTTTCTTTTTTGAAAATATCGTGATGCGGCCAAAACGGTGATGAAATTCAACATGGCATAAGCGAGCGCAATATCAACAAACATATCGACGCGCTGGTATACCAGACCGATTAAAATGAGAAGGGCGGTCGTTTTGCTTCCAACCGCATTTACCCCGATCATTCGATCCAGAACCGTCGGGCCAAAGACGGCTCTGTAAAGCGAGAGAACCATGATAAGGCACAGGTATAAGCCGGCATAAAGAAATATCTGATTCATTATTCACCAAATACTTTGGCAACCCTTGTTTCCATTTCACCTGGAAGTGACTCAGCAAAACGAGGACTGATCACATGGACGTGAAAGTCTCCGTACACGGACACAAAAACGGTAATAGTTCCGGGTGTCAGGGTAATGGAATTGGCCAAGGTCACCCGTGACATGTCACTTTTGAGCCTGCTTTTGAACTCAATAATTTTGGGGTCCAACAGCTCAAGCATCCGCGGATGGAATACGAGGTACATCACCTGAAGGTTGGCAAGAAAGACCTGATAGAGAAGCCACGGGATATATAGAATAAAGCGAGGCCACAGGAGCGCCAGTTCTTTTATTTGCGGTGAGGTAAACAGGAGATCGCCGGAAAAAAGGGTAACAATTGTGCAGGCGATAATACCGAGGCCGATATGGAACAGATCAAATCTTCCGGAAAGGATCAGCCAGATGATGAATAAAATGGTGAATGTCAGGAAAAAAGAGGTTCTGGATTTTTTTTGTCCGGGTTTACTTGACGAACTTTCCTTGATGGAGGAATGAGATCTTTTTTGATAGCGGTTTTCTTGCTCACGAGCAGACAAAATATGAACCTCCCCATGGGCTGAGATAGTGAATGTTGCTTGCGAGACCTCAATTGCCTTAAAAACAAGTATCTATAACGATCTAACCGGACAAGCTGAAACCAATCAGGCTATATTTGATTATTTTCATTAAAAAGCCCGAAATAATCATTAAGGTAATACGTTTACTAATTCACAAATAATTTCGCACCCTGTTTCCAATTCAATTTTGCTTGTGTTCAGTACCAAATGATAGCACAGTGGTTGATCATAGTCGGCTTTGCCGAATTTGAGATACAGATTTCTCCGCCTTTTATCATCCAAATCAACAGCTTGCATTGCATTTTTAGGCGATAGGCCATATTTATTTACCAGGAATTTTCCACGATCATTTTTATCGGCGGCAACGAGCACATGAAACGCCTCCTTTTTATCTTTTAAAATATATTGACTGCCCCGGCCGATAATTACGGCATTTCCGCCTTCATAAATTTTGTTGATAATTTCGTGCAGTAGGTCGACATAGACTTCTTCACTGATGAACTCCGCCGCTTTAGCTTCTCTCCTTTGATCGGCCACGGCCCTCGGAACCATCCCGGTTAAGGTTCTTGGAACCATCCCGGAAAGAAATTTACGGAATTTCCCGCTGGATTCCTTTTCAATAGTTTCAATCATCATTGATGAAACTTTTGCCTTTTCTGCTACCATCTGGATGAGGTCATTGTCAAATAATGGATATCCCAATTCATTTGAAACCATTTCGCCGAGGGTTTTGCCACCTGCACCAAACTGCCTGGAGATCGTGATGACAGCCATGAAATCCTCCTTTTCTATGCGGTCAAATTTATTAAAGATATAACCAAAAGTACATTTGAGGTCAAGCATGAAAATTTTTTATCCATATCGGGAAATCCTCATTTTCAAGCTGTACAAAAAATAACAACACCTGGAAGCGTTTATTGCTTGACCGGTAAGGAGGTCTCAATTATACCCATAATACCTGTCCCGAAGAAGCCGGAACCAAACAAGGACTTCAAAGGCTGCTCGTTTTGGTTTATTTGTAGGTCAAAGGGTGGAATAAATAGCATAAACTGATCAACAAACAGGAAAGGAGATTGAAATGAAAAAATTAATTGTGATGTTTTTAACCGTTTTGATGTTATTCTCGCTGGGTACCCTGGCAAGTGCCAAGACATTGAAACTGGGCCTGGATGCGGATCCGGTATCGCTGGACCTCCAGGTGCAGCTATCGGGCGGAATGCTCCAGTATTCCCACATGGCTTTTGATCCCCTCGTCCGCTGGACGCAGAAGGGGACCTTTGAACCCCGTTTGGCTGTAAAATGGGAACGGCTCAACGATTTGACCATACGGTTCTATCTGCGCAAAGGGGTCAAGTTTCACAGCGGCAATGATTTCACTGCCGAGGACGTCCTGTGGACTTTTGAAAGGATCAGGAAGAGTATTGATTTTAAAGGGTTGTTCGAACCGTTTGTGGGGGTTAAAATCATTGATGACTACACCCTGGACATCGTCACCAAAAAACCCTATGCGTTGCTTTTAAATATGGCCACCTACATTTTCCCCATGGACAGAAAGTTTTACTGGGGGTTGGATGGAGAGGGCCAGTACAAGGACGCCCTCGTCAAAATTGGTCCTTCTTTTGCCCTTCAAAATGAATCCGGAACAGGCCCGTTTAAAGTAACCTTCCGGGAGCAGGGGGTAAAAACCGTCTTTGCGAGGTTCCCGGATTACTGGGATAAAACGTCCCCGGGCAATGTGGACAAGATCATACTCACTCCCATCAAGGAAGACGCAACCCGCATGGCAGCCATGCTCTCCGGTGATGTCGATTTTATCTCCCCGGTACCCCCCCAGGATTTTCCAAGGATTAAAAGGGATAAAAAAGTCCATCTGGTCACCTACTCGGGTGGGCGGATCATTACCATCCAGCTGAATCAAAAGCGCCGGGCTGAATTCAAGGATGTAGGGGTGCGCAATGCGATCGTTTATGCCATTAACAACGAGGGCATTGTCAAAAAAATCATGAAAGGAACGGCCACTGTTGCCGGCCAGCAAGGTCCTAAAGGCTATGCCGGATACAAAGCAAGCCTGCTTCCCCGCTATGATCTGAAAAAGGCCCGAGCGCTGATGAAAGAAGCCGGATATGCAAACGGCTTTGAGTGCACCATGATCGCCCCGAACAATCGTTACGTCAACGACGAAAAGATTGCCGAGGCCGTTGTTGCCATGCTGGCCAAAATCAAAATCAAGGTGAACCTCAAGACCATGCCCAAAGCCCAGTACTGGGATGAGTTTGACGCCCAGGTGGCGGATATCCAGTTAATCGGCTGGCATTCGGATACGGAAGATTCCGGAAACTTCACCGAGTTTCTGGGCATGTGCCCCAACAAAGAGACCGGTTACGGGCAGTATAACAGCGGAAATTACTGTAACCCCAAGGTGGATGAACTGACCCTGGCGGCTCAGTCCGAGACCGATCTGGACAAGCGTTCAGAAATCCTCCAGGAAATTGAACAGATTCTTTATGATGAAGCGGCCTTTGTGCCGTTTCACTGGCAGAATCATTCCTATGCCGGCAAGAAAAATGTGGATATTGCACCGATCGTTAACACTCAGAACTTTCCCTACTTTGGGGATCTTGTAATCAAATAAGGGATTACTGTAAATGAAGGGTTGTGTTGCGAGTTGCAGGTTTCGATGTTTTAAAACCCGCAACTCGTAACCCCCGGTTACCCGCCTCAAAGCGATTCGTCTTTTTTTTACTACAATTAAAACAGCTCCGATCATGTTTGCATTTATTGTACAACGCATTATCCAGGCCATTATGGTCATGCTGGTCATCAGCCTGATCGGATTTTCAATAAAAAACAAGATTGGCGATCCGGTTCGGGATATGGTGGGCGAAAGAGTAACACCTG
>JAFDFH010000013.1 GCA_019309945.1 Deltaproteobacteria bacterium | reverse complement strand
TTCAAAGCGGGCAACTGTTTGAAGCCGTTTAGGGCGGCTTACGGTGCCCCGAACAGCATAAACTGTTGATTGTAGTCTGTTTGTGCTAAGCGATACACTCATTTTAGATCACGTGCGCGGGGCACTGTTAGGCGCCCTTAACGGCAAGTTTTGGCCGTATTGAAAAAAATTACCGGATGGCGCAGCGGGCCTACCTGAACATATTGAGAAATTACAAAAACTCGGCCCCAAATTGAATGCGTTCATCAACCGTACAAAAGCATGAAGGCCAAATTTCCAATTTCTCTTTTCTAATTTCTAATTTCAACGTTCCGTGAACGGTTACAGGGAGTTTTAACCCATGCGAATCGCTTTTTATGCCCCTTTCAAACCCCTGGGTCATCCTCATCCCTCCGGGGATCAGGTGATCGCCACCGGTTTGTATGATTACTTTCGCAAACAGGGGCATCCTGTGGAAGTGGCCAGTGCTTTCCGGGCCCGGTGGATCTTCTGGAAACCATGGCGCTGGCCCCAACTCATGGGGGAACGCCGGCGGGCAGCCCGGCGCTTCTCCCGAAACAACACGGATCTGTGGCTTACCTATCACACCTATTACAAGGCGCCGGATCTGCTGGGGCCCTGGACCTGCCATCGAGCTCAATTGCCGTATGTTATTTTTCAGGGAATTTATTCGACCAAAAGAAAACGAAATTGGCGCACCCGGGCCGGGTTCATCCTGAATCGGAAGGCCCTTCGCGCAGCCCGGCATATCTTTACCAACCGCTATGCGGATTTGCTCAATTTGAAACGTCTGCTGCCCCCTGATCGCCTCACCTATGTGGCCCCTGGCATCTATCCCGAGGATTTTCGTTTCAGCGCCAGGGCCCGTGATGAATTGCGCCGGTCATGGAATGTTGGTAATGATCCCGTGATCCTGTCGGCCGCCATGTTTCGGCCGGGGGTCAAAACAAGCGGACTGGTATGGGTGATCCGGGCCTGCAGCCGACTCTTTCAGCAGGGACAACGTTTCCATCTGGTCATTGCCGGCGACGGCAAGGAGAAACAGCGACTCCTGAAACTGGCCCAAAACCTCATGCCCGGAAACGTCCGCTTTGTCGGTAAAATACCCCGCAATGAGATGTATCGCTTTTACAGCGGAGGGGATATTTTCGCATTCCCCGGAATAAGGGAATCTCTGGGGATGGTTTATCTGGAGGCCCAGTCATGTGGAATCCCCGTTGTCGCGTTTGCCAATGGAGGGATTCGGGAGGTTGTTAAAACCGATGAAACCGGGTTTCTGGTTCCGTCCCATGCCTTCGATGCGTTCACCCAGGCCATCAACCGCCTGATGACGCAAAAGGATCTGCGGGAAAAAATGGGGCGGTCCGCCCGATCATATGTTCGTAGCGCACATGATTTAAATCGAAATTACAAAGTGGTGGAAAATATTTTAGAATCAATCATCCGAGCATAAAAATCAAAGCGATCTTTTTATGGGAAATCAAAACACCATCACCCGCTTTGGTCTGATACGACACGCCACCACTTTATGGAATCAGGCCAAGCGTATACAAGGCCAAAACGACACCCCGCTCACACCCGGGGGGGAAAACGAGGCCAGGGAATGGGGACGGCTTCTGGAACCTTACAAATGGGATCGTATTTTATCCAGTGATATCGGACGGGCTTTAACAACGGCAGCCATCATCAATGGTTTTTTACAGGTTCCCATGATAAGTGACCCCCGGCTCCGGGAACAGGATTGGGGCAATTGGACCGGCAAAACCTTCGCGCAAATCAAAAAAGAAACACCGCACCTTCTGGCGGAACAAGTGGCCGCCGAATGGGGATTCTGCCCTCCGGGTGGCGAGGATCGCAACAGCGTCTGGGAAAGGAGCCGGAAAGCCATTCAGGATACCGCTCAACATTGGCCCGGGAAGAACATCCTGATCGTCGCCCATGAAGGCGTCATCAAGTGCCTGGTTTACCGCCTTTACGAATACCAGTTATATTTAGGGGAGTTTGCACCGATTCGACCCTGTCATCTCCACTGGCTGATCCATGATCAAAAGGAACTTCGAATCGAAAAAACGAATGCGCTGTCGCTAAACTGAAAAGTAACTTCTCAAAAACTTATGGTTAAACCTACCAGCGGAGTCATCCGGTAATTTTTTTCAAAACGGGCAACTGTTTGAAGCCGTTTAGGCGGCTTACAGTGACCCGAACAGTATAAATTGTTGATTGCAGCCTGTTTGTGCTAAGCGACACACTCATTTTAGATCCCGTGCGCGGGGCACTGTTAGGCGCCCTTAACTGCAAGTTTTGGCCGTATTGAAAAAAATTAGCGGATGGCGCAGCGGGCCTACCGGAACACATTGAAAAGTTACCCTTAAGTTCTAAGTGACCTTCATACAGGGTTCACTACAATATCTGCATAAAATTTCCGAAGCGTTATCTTTCATCCCGGTCCGCACCTTACGGAATTCATCGCCATTAAATAAAGCACCATAGCTTCCTGTCAGCAAATTGCCGATGATATGCCGAAGGCCATAATCATTACAACATAAGGCGACTTCGCCATTTGGAAGCAGGACGTTATTGCGAATTCGGTGGCATTTTATATTTCCCTTAACCTTTTTTGTTACAGGGATATGCTCCCCTGTTAGATTATTGGACCGGTTCATTGTCGGCCATTGAATCTCTTTTACCCCCTTGACGATGGGTTCGATCTCTGGATGTGATTTCCCAAAACGCTTTTGCCTAAGATTTTGAAGGTCGGCATTGCAAATTTGAGTGAGTACATTTAAATAAGGTTTATCAACCTTGAGGTTCATCGTGTTATCATCACCCGGCAAGTGAAGGATAAACATTTCAAAGGGTATCGACTTAAACATCTCGATGTCGGACAGGCGCATCCCCATCAACGTCGTCGAAACACTTATTCGGTATCCCGCCTCATGGGTTCGCATCAGCATTTTGGTACAATCCGGATTTAACCAGGGCTCGGCCATGCCGAGGAAATGAATGCTGACATCCGGAGGGATTTTTGATAAACACCGATTAAACGTGTCAAAACGCATTTCGCGGACATGGCTTCTATCCCGGTAGGCCTGAATCAGTCGGGTTTGAGGGCAATAATTGCACTGAATTTTACATCCAATCCGCGTTGTGATTTCAATCGCACTGATTGTTAAAACCTCCTTTTTGGGCAGCTTTTGTTTTTAAATAGGAAATATTACCGATTTGTTCATAATTATATCAGAATCTGATGGGGATGGTCAATTTCTTCCAGGCAATATCTAAAATAGATTGACAACATCGAACATTGAACGTCCAACATCGAATGTTGAATTTGGTTTTTTATTCTGATTTTATAATAATTTGAGGAGCGGAGCGACATCATTATTCGACGTTCGACGTTTAATGTTCGATGCCTGTCGAGAGCCTCAAGGTCGAGCGATTGGACGTTCATCTTTTAATCTGTTGGACGTTTATCTTTCAAAATAAATTAGCGCTTATTGGATGCACTGTTTGGAGGTTAGGGTGCACAATAATCGAAGCCCCTTTTCATGAAAATCATACACTACTGCCAGCATGTCCTGGGAATCGGTCATTTTTTCAGGACGCTTGAAATCTGCAGGGCTCTTGTGGGGCACGAGGTGACCCTGCTATCAGGAGGGCCCGCTCTGGACATACCCTTGCCGGATCATGTTCGCGAAGTCCAACTGCCCGGCCTGATGATGGACCCGGAGTTCAAAGACCTTTTTCCCACCGAGAGCGGAAAAGCCCTTGAGGAGGGCAAGGAAAATCGAAAGAGAATCCTTTTTGACTGCTTTGAAAAGATTTCCCCGGATCTGTTCCTTGTGGAACTCTATCCCTTTGGGCGCAAGGCCTTTCACTTTGAGCTCGACCCGGTCTTGAAAGGAATCCGGAACAAGGATCTGTCATCATGCCGCGTCGTGTGCAGTCTTCGGGATATTCTGGTGGAAAAAAAGGATCCGGTGGCATATGAAAAACGTGTGATCCGGATCCTCAATAATTGTTTTGACGCCCTGCTGGTCCATGGGGATCCCCGTTTGCTGAAACTGGATGAAACCTTTGCCCAAGTCCCTGAAATCGATATACCGCTTGTTTATACCGGCTTTGTGGCCCGGAAGCCTGAACCGGACGCCCGTCCAAAACTCCGCAAAAAACTTGGAATTTCGGGGTCCGGAATTTTAGTGGTGGCCAGCGCCGGCGGTGGAGTAGTGGGTGCCCCGCTTCTGGAAGCCGTGATCAATGCGTTTGCGGATTTGAATCCGGATAGGAACCGATACCTTTACGTGTTTACAGGGCCTTTCACCCGACCGGATGAATTTGAACGCCTGCAAAGACTTTCCGGCAAAAGCGTGAAGGTTTCGCGTTTCACCCCGGATTTTCTGTCCTACCTGGCGGCTGCGGATCTTTCCGTGAGCATGGCCGGCTACAATACCTGTATGAACATTTTGGCGACACAGGTACCGGCATTGGTGTGGCCCTTCCCCCAGAATCGCGAGCAGCGTCTCCGGGCTGAACGGCTGGCCCGCCATGGCCTTTTAGAGGTTCTGGATGCAAAGGACCTCCGTGCTTCCCGTCTCGCCGGGATGATGGAGCAAAAGCTCTCCCGAAAAACCGCTTCGCGGTTCCGTGCGGATCTGGACGGCGCCGGAAACACGGCCGAATGGCTCGAACGCTGGATGTTCGGCCACAGGAGGTTGTGATGCCCCGGCCCTTATCGCCCTTATGGCTTGCCTGCCCATCTGATCTGAGCAAAAGGGTAAAGACATGTATCGAAACCGCCCAGGCCGACACGTCAGCCTCGGTTTACGTTTTTTTCCGAGCCGATGATGTCGCGGTTCCCGGAAAAAATTTAGACCGGCTGATGGACCTTTTCGCGACCAAGCGTGTTCCCCTTTCGCTGTCTGTGGTTCCGGCATGGCTCACCCGACCTCGCTGGCAACAAATCAGGTCCCTGGGCCGTACGGCACCACTGCTATGGTGCTGGCACCAGCATGGCTGGCGCCATAAGAATCATGCAACAACCGGGAAAAAGCAAGAGTTTGGACCCGGTCGTCCCAGCTTTATAATCAAGGAAGATCTTATCCGGGGCCAACAGCGTCTTGAAAATCTGATGGGAAAAGAATTTGACCCCATATTTACGCCTCCCTGGAATCGCTGTGGTCACACAACCCTTGAATTACTTAAAAAACTTGGATACCATGCGGTTTCCCGAAACACCGGGAGCCGTCCGTCGTCCCCGGAAGGGTTGCCCGATTTCCAGGTAAACGTTGACTTGCATACCCGCAAAGCGGTGAATCCGCTTGAAGATTGGAAATGTTTTTTTACCGAACTCAGGCAGGCCCTTTCAAGCGGTTTATGCGGGATCATGATCCATCACCAACAAGTTGCCCCGTATGCCGGTTCTGGTCAAATGACGCGAGACCGTAAATTCTCAATATGTTCCGGTAGGCCCGCTGCGCCATCCGGTAAGTTTTTGAGAAATTACGAGAGACCTTTGATTTCTATCATCTTTTCTTCTCGCCACTAAGGCACAAGGACACTAAGAAAAAATAACAAAATAAAATCCTTCGTGTCTTTGTGACTTGGTGGCAAATATTTTTGATCCGGCTCGTCCGGATTAGTTTTAGGCTGTTTATGAAGCAATTCATCGTCATTACATCCATCTTCCCCCCAAGTGAAGCGGTTAAAAAATATGCTCAGCTTGAAGGTTGGGACTTGATTGTTGTGGGAGATAAAAAAACACCCAAAGATTGGGGGTGGCAAAAGGTTCGGTTTATCTCTGATGTTGATCAGGAAAAATCAGATTTTGAGACGGCCCGGTGTTTGCCCTGGAATCACTATTCACGTAAAATGATCGGATATCTTGCTGCTATTGAAAGCGGCGCCGAAATCATCTTGGATACAGATGATGACAACATACCAAAAGACGACTGGGGACTCCCGGATTTTTTGAATGCCTATGATCTTACGCCGTCTGACAGATCTTTTGTTAATATTTATCGGTATTTTTCAGATCAACCCATATGGCCCCGCGGGTTTCCGCTGAATCGCATCATGGACAAAAAAACCCTTCTTAAAGATGTGGACCTGAAAAAACAAGCTGTTCAGGTGGGAATCTGGCAAGGATTAACCGACGGTGATCCGGATGTGGATGCGATTTACCGCCTCACCTCCAATGCAGCCTGTCATTTCCAGGGGAAAGACCCCCTGGTATTGAATAAAGGAACTGTTTGCCCGTTTAATTCTCAAAACACCGCGTTTGTCAAAGCGCTCTTTCCTTTATTGTATTTGCCGGCATTTGTGAATTTTCGTTTTACGGATATTTTACGCGGTCTGGTTGCCCAGCCCATCATGTGGCAAACCGGTTATTTATTGGGTTTTACAAAGCCATCCGTCGTCCAGAAACGAAACGAGCACGATTCCTTTGTCGATTTTGTTTCTGAAGTCCCCTGTTATCTGTATGCCGAGAAAATCGTTGAAATCGTTGAAGCGGCGATCAGGACCAAATTTTCAATAATGGAGAACCTGCTCGTTGTTTATGAAAATTTATACCGCCATAACATCGTAACAAGGGCCGAACCGGATCTGGTGCAAACATGGATCAGGGACCTGGAAAAATATCTGTAACCATTTAGTACCTATTTATTGAAATCACATCATATTTGCGAAGGATTTATCTAACAAAATATTTTCGCCACCAAGACACCAAGACACGAAGTTTCATTATAATAAACATTTATTGTTTGTGTCTTGGTGCCTTTGTGGCTATTATTTCCGGTTTATCCGGGTTGGGGGTAAAGCGCTGATGAAACAGTTTGTCTATATGATTCAATCCGAATCACAGATGCCTTATCCAAACCTGCCCGATCAGCATAATGACGTCATCCTGCTGACCTGGAAAACGCCGTCGAACGCACCGGATTCACTATTTTTTCCTGGGAGCAGCTGGAATGAAGGCAGAAATCGGTTACTTTCAGCGGCCGTAACCCGTGCTGAAAAAAACGGCAATAATTATTTATATTATATTTTCCTGGATGAAGACTGTAGGGTCCGGGAAGACCAAGCATTGGCAAAAAAATTAGATGTCCGACTGACGGGCAATCCCTTCAGGACCTTTGAAAGATATTTGCTGGAATGGAAACCCGCCGTCGGGTATACGCGCTACGCATGGCAGTTTTTCGAGAAAGGGCAAGAAACCAATATCGGATATAACATCGATGCCATTTTTAACGCATTTCACCGCGAAACCCTTTCTTTTCTCCTTCCGTATTACACTGGCTTCGACTCGGAATCATGGCTATATTCCCAGCATATCATAAACCATTTAATGGCCATATTATATAACCCCTATCGAATTCAGTTTAATGTAATTACAACCCAAAATAGAACCCGCCGGAAATATCATCAGCGCAAAAAGGACTGGTCGATACCCACAGATTTTCTATTGAACGCGATAAAAACTGACCTCAAAGATCAAATGAATATCCTCAATCCAAACACGATCCTTCCGAACCCGGGGCAGCCATTGAAAAAAGATCGTTCCTATGTTATTGCAACATCGTTTATAGAAGAAAATTTTAATGTTCATCATCCTTTTATTCAAAATCGGCGGCTGTTAGCGTTAGCTGACAGACTCGAATCATCATGAAAACGAAAACAGCCGTATGTATATCCGGCCAGTGCCGCACATTAAATAAAACCTATGCCAGCATTCAGAAAAATGTGCTGGACCCCTTGGGTGATTATGATCTTTTTATGTATGTTTCCAAAGATGCGTACAGCCGGTATGCATCACTGTTACAACCGACCGTTATTGAAGCGGTCAATGATCATTACATTGATGAAGGTGATCTGGTCAATTGGAAAAACTGTCGTCTAAAGACCGGTGTACGGCCCTACTTACAACAATTGTACGCTTTAAAGATGTGTAACCGCTTAAGACGATCTTATGAAAAACAGAGGCGTATCCGCTATGATTGTGTCATTCGCTGCCGACCGGATATATTGTTTTTAGAACCGATCGAAAACATTGATCGGCTGGATTTAAATTATATTTATTTGCCTGATTTTCATCATTTTGACGGATGTAATGATCGCTTTGCAATCGGAAATTCGGAAAACATGAATATTTATTTTAACAAATTTGACTGTTTCTGTGAATATGTTCATGATTTTTTGAAGAAAAACGGTGTGCCCTTAAGTGCTGAGATGTTTACCATTTTACACCTGCAACAGAATAATATAGAGACCCGCACGTTGCCCGTTCGATTTAACCGGATGAGAGCACACGGAATGACCGACGACTTAAAAAAAACCCATCGCAAAGCTAAAAAGGTGGCCTAATGGATACAACCGGTGGGGTGAACCGGCAGGTCGTGCTTCCGTTTATTAAATCGGTTGAAATTGCTTTGCAGAGTATTCGGGTCCGATTTTTTCGCTCTTTGATTACCACTTTGACCCTTATGCTGGCGGTCTCTTTTCTAAGTTTTGTGAGTGTATCAACCGATGTTGCCAATGGCCTCCTCAAAACCCAGGATTCGGCGCTGCGGGAAAAGTTGATTCGGTCCGGTTACGATCTCGAACCGGGCGATAACGAAGCGGGAAGCACTCCGAAACAGCGATGGATCATCATTCTGTCCCTTTTGGTCTGCGTGGTGGGTATCGTAAACGCTCAGCTCATGGCTGTGACCGAACGATTTCGGGAGATTGGGACCATGAAATGTCTTGGAGCCCTGAATCGCTTTATCCTAAGACTCTTTTTACTGGAAGCCGGTATGCAAGGTTTGGCGGGGGCCGGGGTGGGAGCGCTTTCCGGGGCACTGTTTGCCCTGATCAATTCTCTTTTACACTTCGGGAAAGCGGGGGTAACGTCCCTTTTATGGGCAGATGTAGGGATTTCCGTTTTAATGGCCATCAGCGTGGGGTGTCTTTTGAGCCTGCTCGGTGTTTTGTATCCCGCCTTTGTAGCGGCCAGGATGCAGCCGGTGGAGGCCATGCGGATAGAACAGTAGGTCTTGTGCTCGGGGATATGAGCTCCGATTTGAGACCTTTGAAAAACGTTCAATTTTATTCGAGATCAAGGCCGACAAAAAATTTAACCACAAGAATACATTGACTATTTCGTATATTAAAATTTAAGCCTGACACAGATAGGGCGCAAAATGGGACGTTTTGCAAAAGCCTCGGACTTTAAATCACGAATTACCAATACCACCGGATTAGAACCATGTTAGATTCGACCCATATTGTTCGTGTTTCCAAAGTGACCAAGATGTTTCAACTCGGTAAAGTGGAAGTACAGGCCTTGAAGGGAGTGGATCTTGAAATTACCAAGGGCGACTACCTTTCCATCATGGGGCCGTCGGGATCCGGGAAAAGCACACTGTTCAACATGATTGGCGGCCTGGACAAACCCACGTCCGGTAAGGTTTATATTGACGAGGTCGACATCGCCCAGCTGGATGCTTATGAACTGGCTTGGCTCCGATGTCGAAAGATCGGCTACATCTTCCAGACCTTTAATATTATCCAGGTGATGACCGCCCTGGAGAATGTAACCCTCCCAATGATTTTTGCCGGGATAAACAACGACGAAGCCGTAGAAAAGGGAATCCAGCTTCTTGAATTGGTGGGATTAGGGGACCGCTTCAAACACAAGCCCTTTGAGCTATCCGGAGGGCAGCAGCAACGCGTTGCCATCGCCCGGGCACTGGCCAATGATCCTGCCATCATCCTGGCGGATGAACCCACAGGCAATCTTGATTTGAACACAGGGGAAGAAATCATCACCCTTTTAAAACGTATGAGTCAGGAGCGAAACGTCACCGTTATTTCCGCAACACATGACATCAAAATGCTGAATGTTTCGGACCAGGTGGTCTGGATCCGTGACGGACGCATCGAAAAAATTGAGGATCGGGATCAACTTTCCATTTCAATCGGTCAGATTGGAATCAGGGAGTAGCTGTTTAGAACATTGGGGCATTCGAATTTCCGGTTTATCCGGATTAGGGGATATGAAAGAGATTTGATAAGCGACGGTTATTCAAACAAGCGCTTTCTTTTAAAAGCTTTCCAGGGGGCCCTGGCCCTGTTGATCTGCATAGCGGTGCTCATCCTGGAATCACCTCTCAAAGCCGAAACCAGGGGTGGGCCGGGTGATTTCATGGAAACCATCCGGACCCTGGCCCTCCTGGGGGATCGCAGTTTTGGTACCCCGGGGAACACCGCCGCCGCCCAGTATATTAAAGACCGACTAGCCCGCCTCGGATTCGACCCGGTGGCAACCCAGCGATTTGCAATCCCGGTACGCCGGCACGGCGGCAGCACCCTGGTTTGGCCGGATCGGGGAGTTCGTTTTTCGATTAATCCTATCAAAAGCAATGCCATCACGCCGGAGACCATCCCGAGCCCAGGAGTGGAAGGTCCGCTGATTTACGTGGGTGGTGGTGAATTGCGTGAATTTAATGGGAAAGAGATTGACGGTGCCATTGTTTTGATGGAACTGGACTCCGGGAAAAACTGGTTGAACGCTGCCAATTTTGGCGCCAGGGCATTGATTTATGTGGACCGGGGGCCGACGACCAAGGACTTTTTTAATGAAAAATTTGAGCTAACCCCCCTTCAATTTCCCCGCTTCTGGATCCCTTGGGCTAAAGTTAGGGAAATTTTCGGCCCTTTCGAAACAGCGCCCCAGGGTCTTGTGGCCGCCCGGGTGCGGTTGACATCCGAAGTGCAATGGCAAAACGCCGCCGGTGAAAACATCTACTGTCTGGTTCAGGGCACCGATCCGGAGCTTCGGGAAGAAATGATTATCGTGGAAGCTTTCTATGATAGTACCGCCCTGGTATTCGACCGCTCTCCAGGAGCGGACGAGGCCTGCAGTATCGCAACCCTCCTGGAACTGGCCCGCTTCTTGAAACAATCCCCTCCGGCCAGGTCCGTCCTGCTCGTGGCCACCAACGGCCACTCACAGACCTTGGCCGGGATGCGGGAATTGATCTGGAGTCTTAGTGCCAGATCCAAAGACATGCGCGCAAGGAAAAAATCCCTTAAAAAAACCATTAAAAAAACCCGAACGACTCTCAAGGCATTGGAGCAGACCGCTATTGAGGAGGAGATGGATCTCGAAGCGGGCCGACAATTAAAAAAGGCCTTGGGTGATCAGATCAAAACCGAGGTGGATAAGATCTCCAGACACCTTATGCAGTTGCGTTTGAAGCCCAAAGGCGATCGTCATGAAGCGGTCATCCAAAAACTGGCCGGTCAACGCTTGCTGCTTCGCAGATTAGGCTGGCGTGATGCTTTTGACAAACTTACCCCCGAAGAAGTACAGGTGCTAAAGAAAATCGTACCTTTAGCGCTTAAATCCTATCAGGCGATTCTCAGCGATGCCGTTATCCAGTTAAAATACCTCGAAAGTGCCCGTGCTTTTCGTTCATTTGCAAGGGAGATGGATATTGCCGCGGTGGTTTCGCTTCATCTCTCCAGTCACGGGGATGGCTTGGGTGCGTTCAATCAGGGGTGGTTGTATCCGTTAAAGCCGATTATCAACCGGGTGGGGATTTATAGCACCCTGGATGATGTCCTGCGCGACGCTGCCGTTAAGATCGAACAATCGCAAAACCAGGAGCCTTTGTACCGGGATACACTCAGGCCCAGCCAGCGACGGCCCTGGAAAAGTTATTTCATCGACCGACCCTTTCTGGGAGGGGAGGTCAGTGCCATTGCAGGGTTTTTGGGCGTGAGCCTGGTCACGGTGGATGATTCCCGATCGTCGTGGGGTACGCCCTATGATTTGCCGGAAACGGTAAACCAGAATTATGCCTTGAAACAGTGCGCGTTTATAAATGAACTGATCCTCTATCTCGGCCGCGCAACGAAGCTCCACACCGAGGATTTACCTCGCATCGGTTTTTCCACTGTAACCGGACACGCAAAATTTCTGCGCCACGGGGAATTGTTTCCTGATCAGCCCGCTCCCGGAAGCATGATTCTGGCCTACCAGGGGCCGGCCTTATACCATGCCATTGTCGATGCTACGGGAAGGTTTGAGCTCAAAGGCGTGGCGGACAAAAAACATGTGCTCCACAAAGTGATTCTGGAAGGCTATAAGTTTGACCCGGCTACCGGATCGGTCGTCTGGGCGGTTGACAAGAAACAGACCGGCAAACCGGCCTACCGGGTAAAAATGCGGAGACGATTCATGAAAACAGATCTGGTCATGTTTGCCTGTAAGGAAACGACCATGTTCGACCTCCTCGAACCCCGCACGTTTCGATATATGACCAAATTACAGCTCATCGACGCGCGACGCGAAGCACCGCCAATGCGCTACTGGTACAGCAGGATCGACACACGGCAATCCACCATCAGTTCGATCTACTTAGAACCGGGAACACGGTTTAAAATGATCCTATCCGACACGGTCCTGCGCAGAAAAATGATCCTGACGAACTTTAAGGATACGCATCCGGAAGGCGTCGGTTATCAGGTGGACGAATGGCCGCAATTGCACCGCACGGAATTTCTGGTGGCCCGTGACATGTGGGGTCTGCTGGGCCCCCGCATCGACAACCTCGAATCCCACGGCATCTTCAATGAAAGGATTCGAAAACTACAGCAGGAGGGAACGGCGGCCTTGAATATGGCCCAAAGCGCCCTCGCAAGCAGGCGCTATGATCAATTTGCCGGGGCGGCCGCAAAATCATGGGCCCTGGCCCTGCGGGTGTACGACAGTGTGGAAAAAACCCAGAAGGATGTTCTCTTTGGCGTCCTCTTCTATATTGCGCTGTTTGTCCCCTTTGCATTTTGCCTGGAACGATTCCTTTTTTCCTATGCTGATATTTACAAGCGGATCATTGCCTTCTCCGTCATCCTGATCCTGCTCATCGCCGTGATTTACATGGTTCATCCGGCCTTCCAGCTAGCTTACAGCCCCATGGTGGTCATCCTGGCCTTTTTTATCGTGGGCCTTTCCCTGATGGTCACGTTGATCATTTTTTCCAGATTCGAAAAAGAAATGATTCAGCTCCAGAGCCGGGCCAGGCATCTGGCAACCGGCGAAATCACTCGCTGGAAAGCTTTTATGGCGTCATTTTTTCTGGGGGTCAGCAACCTCCGCCGCCGTCGTCTGAGGACCCTGCTGACCTGTACAACCCTGATCATTCTGACCTTTACAATCATGAGCTTCACATCGGTTAAAAGCACGCGCCGCCATGCACGCCTTTTTTACCAACCCCGCGCCCCGTATTCAGGTTTTTTGCTAAAAAATATCAACTGGCGGGATTTACCGCCAGAGGCCCTGAACGCAATGTCGAACACTTTCGCGGGCCAGGTGGCGGTGGCACCCCGGATCTGGCTCGAGGATAAAGACAATAACCGTTACGTCCGAACACCGGTCCGCTTTGAGGACCAGCGTTCTGAGGCCCATGGGGCCATCGGTCTCTCAGCCCTTGAAGCCCGGATTACCGGAATTGACCAAATTCTTATAGGGGGCCGCTGGATTGAGGACCAAGATAAAAATACGGTGCTGTTGCCGGATCGCATGGCCAAAAATCTCGGCATCGATCCTTTGCGACCCGAGGGTACCGTGGTTTTTCTGTGGGGGGTTCCGTTCGATGTGGTGGGAGTGTTTTCCGGAAAAAAACTACAGGAACATCGCGATCTTGACGAAGAACCCCTTACCCCGGCCATTTTCGCCGGTGAAGTGTCAATGCAGATGACCGAGGTGGAGATGGAAGCACTGGAATCGGGTGAGGATGTTCGATCGTTTCAGAGTCGCTACCAGCACATTTCCGGTGATCTGACCCTGATCGTTCCACACCGCACCCTTCTCGCAACAGGCGGACATCTTAAAAGTGTCGCCATCCAACCCCTTCACCAGAAGCCCGATATCACCATGGCCCAAAACCTGGCGGATCGCTTTGGACTGACCCTTTTCAGTGGGGAACCCCAGGGCACTTTTCTATATCATGCGAGCAACACGCTGAGCTACAGCGGCGTCCCCAATATTGTGATCCCCATTATTATTTCCATCTTTATTGTCCTGAACACCATGATCGGAAGTGTCTATGAACGTAAACGGGAAATTGGCATCTATACCTCGGTGGGCTTGGCGCCTTCCCATGTTTCATTTCTGTTTATCGCCGAAGCCATGGCGCTTGCCGTTCTGAGCGTTGTCTGCGGTTACCTCGTGGCCCAGGTCACGGCCCGGCTTTTTGCGGGGACCTCTTTTTGGGCCGGCATTACAGTGAATTATTCTTCGCTGGCCGGTGTGGCTGCCATCGTGCTGGTTATTCTGGTCGTACTGGTTTCCGTTATTTATCCTTCCCGGGTCGCCGCCGAAATTGCCATACCTGATGTGAACCGATCATGGACCATGCCGGATCCTAAAGAAAATGTCATTAAACTTACCCTTCCCTTTTTGGTCAAGTACCGGGAACAGCGCAGTATGGGAGGGTATCTTTACGACTATTTCAAAAGCCACCAGGATGTTTCCCACGGGCTTTTTTCGACTGGAAAGGTGGGGATTGATTTAATGCGTCCCAGGCCCAACGGAATGGAAAACCAAAAACTGGATTACGCCACGAATCCCTACCACATGAAAGCTTGCCTCCATTTGCATTTCAGGGTGTGGCTGGCCCCATTTGATTTCGGGATTATGCAGCAAGTTAACATCAATTTCTGTCCCACATCCGAGGAACCGGAATATTTAGAAATCCAGGTTCACTTGACACGGGAAGCTGGAGAGGTCAATGCCTGGGGGCGCATAAACAAAGCTTTTTTGCGTGAATTACGCAAACAGCTGTTGATTTGGCGCTCTCTGGACGACACTTCGCAGGACCATTACGCCCGTCTGCTTTCTTCGGCACGCAAGGCGATGACCACCGACCCTGATCAGGAAAAGTAATCTATGACCGGCATCGAACCACAATCCACAGGCGTCAAATTCCACCTTGAAGATGCCCCCCACGCGACCGGTAAGGGCATCCGCTTACGGGCGATTTTTCTCGGTATGATCCTCGCCATGGGTTTATGTGCGATCACCCCCTTTAATAATACCTATCGCCATGCCACGCCGCTGGGGGGCGGGCACTTTCCTTTGGCACCATTTTTTATTCTGGTTTGGTTGATGATCCTGGTGGCCCTGGCCCGCCGTATTTTTAAGGGAAGGCTGTGGCTCACGGGAAACGAAGTACTGGTGTCCTGGATTTTGATGGTGCTTGTTTCAGGGATCGCCTATACCGGTTTAGCCCGTACTTTTTTCATCAATCTGACGGCGCCCTATCATTTTGCCACCGTGGAAAACCGTTGGCAGGAAGTGCTTCACCCGTTACTACCCAAAGCCTGGTACCCCCAAAATCCGAAAGCCATCATGGAATTATACAATGGCCTTGTCGGGGGCCGACACCTGAACTGGTGGGATGTTATCCAGCAGATCCCCTGGCGGGACTGGCTTCTGCCATTGGTGGTCTGGGGCGCTTTCATCCTCCTTAGTTATATGGTAATGATATGCATGATCAACCTGTTAAGTCGCCAGGCGATTTACAATGAACGAATGAACTTTCCTCTCCTGCGCGTTCCTATGGCGATGCAGGAAGCTCTGGACAATCATGAATTGTTCCGCTTTTTAGGAAACCGTTATGTCATTGCCGGCCTGATGATCCCGGTTTGCCTGCATCTGCTAAACGGCCTTAGTTTCTATTTTCCGTCGGTTCCCCAGATTCCCACTTTAATTTTGGCCGGCCCCTATTTCCCCAGGCACGGTCTTTTTTCCGGCTTTGTCAAGCTCAAGATCTATATTTATCCAGCCTTTATCGGATTTGCTTTTCTGGCTTCCAAACAAATTTCCTTTTCCTTCTGGTTTTTTTTCATTTTAGGGGGTCTGTTCATCGGGCTCTTGGGGGTTCTCGGATACAACATCCCGGCCGCAGCTTTAGGCGTGACCTTCGGACCGACCCTTTCCAGGCCCGAAGAGACGCAGATGATCGGGGCCTATGGGGTCTTTTTTCTTTTTCTTTTCTGGCTGGCAAGGCATCATCTGCTGAACATCGTGAGGCAGGCCTTTGGGTTCGCTAAAAATGAGACCACCGAGGCCGAGTGGTTTTCCACCCGTTTATCTTTCTGGGGGTTTGTCTTGAGCGCCATCGGACTCATCATCTGGTTCTTGTATTTCGGTCTTTCCGTGTGGGTCGCTTTTCTGCTGTTGGGGGCTTTTTTTATGGTAACGCTCGTGGCCAGCCGCGTGATTTGCCAGGGAGGGGTTGCCTATTTTACGTTGACCGCCGCACCCATTGACGGGCTGCTTTTCCTGTTCGGTCCCCGCTTTTTTACCCATCTGGGGGTTCTTCTGGCGGCCGTCGCACAGAAGGTTCTCTTTGTGGATTTACGGGAATCCCTTATGCCTTCTCTGCTGCACGCCCGAAAAATAACACAGAAAATAACAAACCGACGGTTGATTATCATCAGCATTATGCTTACCCTCGTGGGGGGTGTGGTAGTTTCGTTCATCGCCATGCTGGCCCTGTGTTACAAATTCGGCCTCCGTGAGCTTCAACTCGACTGGGCCATTCGCACCACGACGACCGTCTATGACAACATTTTCACGCTCGTCGATACACCCGTAAGCCCCGGGAATTGGGTGTGGGTTTTTTCCGCCATGGGGGCTCTGGTCATGCTGGTTCTGGCGGTTTGCTATCACCGGTTCTATTGGTGGCCCTTGCACCCTATCGGTTATCTGACGGCCTACAGTTCGGCCATGCGGATTCTATGGTTCAGCTTTTTTACGGGCTGGTTGTGCAATGCATTGTGCATGCGTTACGGTGGTGTCGTGCTGTTCAAGCGCCTTAGATATTTCTTTATCGGACTCATTATCGGCGATTTCCTCATGGGGGGGGCATGGGCGATGGTTGGGCTTTTTAGTGATTCAAGCTATCTGGTCCTGCCGGATTGAAACCCAAAAAGTGATTAGGTTTTAATGTACGAAGATAAAGAACTGCAAGAATACCGGGACCTGCTACAAACGCCCGACCACTTTGAAGAAGGATTCGATTGGAAGACCTTTGTGGGAGCGATATTTATCGGGTTCCTGATGATGCCTGGCTCCATGTACCTCCAGCTTGTTATCGGCACGGGGATCGGACCGGCCGCACGCTGGGTCACGATCATCCTTTTTGCTGAGATCGCCAAACGGTCCTTTACCGAACTCAAACAGCAGGAAATTTTTCTCCTGTATTACATGGCCGGGGCTGCACTGGCCTCCCCCTTCCAGGGTCTGTTGTGGAATCAGTACCTGGTCCAGTCCGACGCGGCCAAAATGCTGGGGCTAATCGAGTTCATTCCCACCTGGGTGGCGCCTCCGCCGGAATCCATGTCTTTGATCGAACGAACCTTTTTCCACCGCGATTGGATGATCCCGATCCTTTTGTTGATCGGGGCTCAGATTATCCAGCGCATCGATCAGTTCGGGCTGGGTTATGCCTTGTTCCGGATTACCTCTGATGTTGAGAAACTCCCTTTTCCCATGGCTCCGGTGGGTGCGCTGGGAACCATGGCGCTGGCTGAGTCTACGGAAGAAAAACAAAAAAGCTGGAAATGGCGCATCTTTTCCATTGGAGCGGTTATCGGGCTTGTCTTTGGTGGGATATACATTCTTTTGCCAACCTTATCCAGTCTTTTCTTTACCGAACAGATACGTTTGATTCCGATTCCCTGGGTCGAATTGACCCGGCATACGGAAGGGGTATTGCCGGCTGTCGCCACCGGAATTCAACTCGATATCGGGCTCATATTCATCGGAATGGTACTGCCCTTCTGGGCCGTCATCGGAGGGCTGATCGGATTAATCATCACGGTGGTGGCAAACCCGATTCTCTTCCACCACGGTATTCTCCATCGCTGGCACCATGGCATGGGGACCGTCGACACGGTTTTTGCCAACAACTTCGATTTTTACATGAGTTTCGGCATTGGCCTGGGACTTACCATTGCTTTTGTGGGTATCTGGTCCGTCCTTCGATCCTTTAAACAAAATGGTAGCAGCTCGAAGAGAAACTTTAAAGACTTGTTTCGTCCACCGCCCGGCCGCGGCGATTTTAATTTCTGGATCTCCATCGGAATTTATGTTTGCTCCACCCTTTCCTATGTCGGCTTGTGTATTTGGCTTGTTCCCAATTTTCCATGGATCTTCTTTCTCGGGTACGGCTTTGTTTATACACCGGTCGTCTCCTACATCACCGCGCGAATGGAGGGGATTGCCGGACAGTTTGTGAGCCTTCCCCTGGTACGGGAAGCCAGCTTTATCGCCGGAGCAAAATTCTTCGGCTACCAGGGGATCGAAATCTGGTATGCCCCCATCCCTATCCACAATTACGGCGGAGCCACCGTCAATTTCCGCGAGATTGAACTGACCGGTACAAGCATCCGGGGAATTATAAAGGCCGAAATCGTCGTCTTTCCGGTGGTAATGATTGCCAGCCTTCTCTTTTCGCAGTTCATCTGGCGCCTGGCCCCTATTCCGTCCAGTAGCTACCCCTATGCCCAGGAACTGTGGCACCTCCAAGCCCTAAATACTTTGTTGATGCAGACCTCCACGCTGGAAGGAAACTCCCTCTTTTTCCAGGCCCTGAAGGGAAGCTATGTATTATCCGGACTCAGTTTCGGGCTGGTGACCTATGCTCTCCTGAACCTATTCGGACTCCCTGTTATGCTGATCTATGGAGTGGTTCGGGGGTTGGGGCAAAGCACCCCCCATGGTCTTCTCCTGGAGGTTGTGGGCGCTTTTCTGGGACGCTATTTCTTTTTAAAGCGCTACGGTGCCATGTGGCGTCAGTATGCTCCGGTTTTGCTGGCCGGTTTTTCCTGTGGTATGGGCTTGACCGGTATGTGTGCAATGGGATTTACCCTTATCCTCAAATCATTAGGCCGTCTGGCCTATTAATTTTACGAAAGGGAGTGCTATGCAAAAGTCTCATAGAAAATATTTACGATACAAAGAGGAGCACATGCAAAAGAATCTCTTTTTTTGGTTTAGTATGGCTGTTTTCTTGCTCCCCGCTGTTTGTATGGCCCAGGCACCGCATCAGGTCGGAGGATTTACCCTGGGCATCAATATCGCCGATTACAAAGACCGGGTAAAGATGGAGACCGCCCTGCCTATCCGTTATAATACGTTCCTCCATGAAGTGGAAATCAAGCCAAGGGAAGGGTTTAAAAGTGGCCTTATCGCCTACGGAACCTGCGCCAAGCCGGGTCGGATCGTGCGGATAAAACTCAAGTATGCCGACTCATCGAAGCAGTTCTATGAAGCTCTTTTTAAACATTTTAAGAAAAAATTCGGCGAACCCATCGAATATCGTGGGGATTCTTTTCAGGTGGTTATCGCC
Organism: Deltaproteobacteria bacterium; assembly: GCA_019309945.1. Lineage (GTDB taxonomy): Bacteria > Desulfobacterota > Desulfobacteria > Desulfobacterales > JAFDFH01 > JAFDFH01. The sequence goes on along the minus strand of JAFDFH010000013.1, from coordinate 2,794 downwards.
TGGAAATGGTCCTTTGTTGACAATAACTACAACCGAATCAGCCTGACGCTCATGCATAACAGCCTGGATGCGGAGGAGAAGATGGGTAATTCCGTGAAACTGACGTTACACAATTTTGTTGAAAAAGAACGCCGCTGTTTCGAAAAGAAGCAACCCGGATCGCAAAAAAAATACCCTCAGAAAACGGTCCGGCCTCCAAACTGGGAAGTGTTTATTCCCCGCTAATCCGTATCGTATCGTTAATCTAGGAAAAAGCCGGCGAACTCTTTGAAAAACATCCCCTTGGCAGATTTGGATCAGCGCTTTTGGAAAGAATTGGCATGGAACGGTATCCGTTTTATGGTCCCTCTTGGCTGGGAAATCGGTGAAATAGGGGCTCAATACCTGATGCTGGAAGAGACATCCGAACCGGTTATGGAGGTGAAATGGCGTCAGGTGAAGGGAACCTTCTCGCACCAAGACCACTTGCATCGACTTGTCGTCCTTCACCGGAAACACCCTGCCAAGGCCGTCAGCAAATGTTCCCTTCCGTCTGAATGGAAAAAGGCGTTGGGTGCTTATGAGTCGATCGGCTTTTCCTGGCGGGGGAATCAGATTGACGGGATGGGTGTTATTCTGCATTGCCCCGTGTGCCGGAATGCGACCTTGATCCAGTTTTACAAAACCGGATCCCGGGTAACACCTCACGTCGCACGACATCTCTTGGCTTCTTTCCAGGATCATTCCCAGGAAAACTGGACGCTCTGGTCGGTCTTTGATATCCGGGCCAGGATTCCCAAAACGTTCCGGTTGGTGCGGCACTGCTTTGAAGCCGGAGAATTTGAGCTGGTATTTGACGCCGGAAATCAGAAAATAACATTACATCGGTGGGCACCGGCCTCGGTTCTTCTTTCCGGAAGGGACATGGTCCAGTTTGCCAGAACAAGAGTCGGACTTCCTTTAGAAGAACCGCTCTATAAACAACTCGACGGCATTGAGGTCGCGGAGTGGGAAACGTCCCGTTTCGATAGCACCCGGGCTCGCCTCTGGCATCTAATAACGGCAAAGCCTTCCTGCATGCGGTTTCGATTATGGCACCTGGAGGATAAAAACCGTATTATGGGCGTCAGGGTTGAGGGCCAAAAACCGATCGATTCCATATTCTGTGACCGCATTGTCAGCACTTATGAATGTCTTTAAAAAAAAGAATAAGGACTCCGGGATTACCCGTACGCAAGCCTTGGAATGCAAACCCGTTAAAAACAACATGATAAAAGAGACGCGCCTTGAAACCGGCGAAGTACTTCTGACCTATCCGGTGGTGATGCGACCCTGGATCGAAAACCTGATGCGCCGATTGGGCAGGACCGTTTCAGGGCAAAAAACAAAAAAACTACAGCTCGATGAGCTGGGTACAGCGGTTTGGGAGCTAATCGACGGCAAGCAATCGGTTCAACAGGTAATTAAGCGGTTTGCCAAAAAATATCAGTTACACTCCAGGGAAGCAGAGGTCGCAGTAACCCGCTTTTTACGTGATCTGGGAAAACGTGGGCTGATCGGCCTTCAGTAAAACAATAAAATTTGAGTAACTTCTCAAAAACTTATGGTTATACATACCAGCGGATGGCGCAGCGGGCCTACCGGAACATATCGAGAAGTTACGAATTTAACAGTTTCGCCGCTTATTATCGGCCGAATCGAGATTTAAAACTTCTTCAGCGCCTCATCCAATGTTGGAACGATGGGAAGAAAGGTGTCAAATCCGGATATCTCAAAGACCTCCCTAACGTAATCTTGCATGGAATAAAGTATAATTTTTCCATCAACACGTTTCAGATCCTTGGTCGTCTTTAAAATCACCCGCAAACCTGCGCTCGAAATGTAATCAAGATCCTGGAAATCGACAACCATTTCTTTGGCGCCATTATTTATTGCTTGAACAATCTTCTCTTCGAATCCAGGGGAAGTATTCGAGTCCAGGCGGCCGCTGAGCTTAAAAATACTAATTCCATTCTCCTCTTTTTCAATTATCTCCATGAAATGCCCTCCTTACGATTACGTATACCTTTTGTTTCCAAGTGAATTACGGTAACTTTTCAATAACTACCAGTGGGCGCGTCTTTTATCATCTGGTTCCACAGAACTTATTGAGATGTTACGAATTACGCTATCCTTTTTTTCAGAGTTAAAATATTCCGGTTTCCCACCCTCTCATAGACAATATCATCCATGAGTTGTTTAATCAGGTGGATACCAAGACCGCCAATTTCACGTTCCTCGAGAGGACTCTTAATGTCCGGCGCTTCCTCCGTAACAGGATTGAAAGGAATCCCATCGTCCTTAATGCACACCACCAGCATACCATTTTCATAGGAAATTGTGATTTGGATAAAGTGCTCGCCTTCATCCGCGTATCCGTGTGAAATAATATTGGTTAAAAGTTCCTCCAGGACAAGGTTGAGATCTATCTTGCATTTTTTGGAAAGCCCATGAGATTTTCCAAACTGTTCCAGATTCCGACACAGCAAACCTAATTCACAAAAGTTATTTTTAAGCTCAAATGAAATCTTTGCTTGAATCATCACCAATATCCCTGATTCATATCGAGACCTTTGAAAAACGCCCCCTTTTGCCCAATTCCGGTGTCAGGCTCAAATTTTAATCCTCAAAATACTAAATGTATTCCTGTGGTTAAAATTTTCGTAACCGTTCACGGAACGTTGAAATTAGAAAAGAGAAATTGGAAATTTGGCCTTCATGTTTTTGTACTGTTGATGAACGCATTCAATTGGGGGCCGCGTTTTTCAACTATTGC
>JAFDFH010000530.1 GCA_019309945.1 Deltaproteobacteria bacterium | reverse complement strand
CCTCAAAACCCGAAACCTGTAAAACTGGTTATAAGCCTTTTCATGAGAGAAAAGGGCCTCCTGCACCCTGTAGTCGAATATCTTAGGGACAACTTCGGCCCTGCTGACCTGATAGGGCCATGGCTTCCTTTTGATTTTACGGATTATTATGGTTCTGAAATGGGCCGTCCGCTTTTCAGGCGAATGCTGGCTTTTAAAAACCTGATCGAACAGGAACAGTTGGCTGAAATCAAGGTTGCAACCAACCGTTTGGAACAGCAACATTCAAGCAACAACTGCCGGGCGGTCAACATTGACCCCGGCTATTTGATGCACGAACGATTTGTGCTGGCCTCGGCGAAGAATTTTGCTCATAGAATTTATATCGGAAAGTGTATCTACGCGGACCTTACGCTGATATATGTGCAGGGTGCCTTTCAGACGCTCCCCTGGACATATCCTGATTATGCTGAAAAAGAAATGTTAGGCTTCCTTGAACGTGTTCGGAATAAGTATCTGTTCGATATGAAGAACCCAAGTCGCCCAATTTTAGGAAAGAAGATTAGGTCTTAAGCCGCAACAGCGGTCCCTTTTTTCGCTGTGGATCTGCAAACGAAAGGAAAAATATAAATGGTAAAGAGTATGACCGCATTTGCAAGGGCGGAAAAAACGTATGATAAATTTATGGTATCGACTGAAATCCGTTCTTATAACAGCCGTCATCTTGATATTGTTTTGCGCACCCCCCCCGGGTATCATTCTCTGGAGGAAAAAATAAAGGGGCTCATTGCTTCCATGGTAACTCGTGGGCGAATAGAATTGATGTTAAAGATACGAAATGAAAATGATGCGGCAAGTGATTTTGAAATCGATATCCCCCTGGCGAAGGCATACTATAAATCTTTGAACGCGCTGAAGGATTTATTTGATATCTCTGACGAAATAAGTATGGCGCAAATGGCGGGGGCCAGCGGCCTCATCAGACCTTGTGTGGTTGATGTGGATGTGGATGCCTGCTGGGAAATGGTCAGGGAATGCATCAAAGACGCCCTTAGCGATTTGGACAGCATGCGAATAAGGGAAGGGAATAACCTTGCGGGTGATTTTACTAAGCGCCTGGATTATATAGAACGTTCTGTCGCGCAGATAGAACAAGCGGTTGGGGATCTCATTTCTCACTATCAGGAACGGTTGAAAGAACGGATATCTGCTTTAACCAATGGTCTGGTTGAGATAGATTCCGGGCGACTTGCCCAGGAAGCAGCTTTTTTGGCGGACAAGAGCGACATTTCCGAAGAGATTGTCCGCGCCGGAAGCCATATCAATCAGTTTCGATTAATTATGGATTCGACCGAACCTGCGGGCAGAAAACTTAACTTCTTATTGCAGGAATTTAACCGGGAGTTCAATACAATGGGGTCCAAAGCTGCAAATGACCAGGTTTCGCACATGATTGTGGATTTAAAGTCGGAACTCGAAAAGTTGCGCGAGCAGGTTCAGAATGTGGAATAATTTCAGTTTGTTTTTGAATTAGTATAAAGGACAGGACGACAACAGGGAGGGAAAATGGAACAGAGTTTGTTAAATATTGGATTCGGTAGTACGGTTGTTGCAGACAGGGTTGTCGCTATTGTATCACCAAATTCTGCTCCCATGAAACGTCTTAAAGACGAGGCCAAAGATGAAAAACGCTTGATCGATGCTACCCACGGCCGAAGGACACGATCGATTGTCGTTATGGACAGCAACCATATAGTTCTTTCCGCTATTCAGGCGGAGACCGTTTCTCAACGCTACGCCATGCTCAAAGAGTCCTGATCGTCCGTTGTGAGAGATGAAAGATGAATTCTTCTGATTTAACCAAAGGCGCGATGAAACACCGTGGCCGGATGTTTATCGTGTCCGCACCTTCAGGAGCCGGAAAAACAACGCTCTGCAAAGCGGTGCGGGAAAATTTTCCGGACATGCTGTATTCCGTGTCACATACCACCCGGGCACCTCGATCCGGCGAAGTAGATGGCGTCGATTATTTTTTTATTGATACTGATGAATTCAAGAAAACTATACCTAAGCATAAATGGGCGGAATGGGCGGAG
>JAFDFH010000161.1 GCA_019309945.1 Deltaproteobacteria bacterium | reverse complement strand
AAACACCGATGCCAGGCAGTCGATGAGAAGCCTTTTTGTATTCCAGTTAACGATGATGATGGAGAGGTTCAATCAACAATTCCTATTTAGTGCCCATCCAGAAACGGTCTTTTTGCCCGATCTCTGCGTTATGCTCAAAATTTTATCCTCGGAATATCAACTATATGCCTGCGGTAAAATTTTTCGCAAGCCTTGATCTCGAACAAAAATCCTCGTTTCTGGACGGACACTATTTAAAGTTCTCAGCCGGTAGCTTCTCAATATGTTCTGGTAGGCCCGCTGCGCCATCCGGCAATTTTTTTCAATACGGCCAAAACTTGCCGTTAAGGGCGCCTAACAGTGCCCCGCGCACGGGATCTAAAATGGGTGTGTCCCTTAGCACAAACAGGCTGCAATTAACAATTTATGCTGTTCGGGTCTCTGTAAGCCGCCCTAAATGGCTTCAAACAGTTGCCCGCTTTGAAAAAAATGACCGGATGACTCCGCTGGTAGGTTTAACCGTTTAACCATAAGTTTTTGAGAAGTTACCTCAGTCGCTGAATTTTGTCTAAAACATCCTGTACACGGATTTGTTTCATACAATCTAATGTCGGACATTGCCGTTCAAAACAGGGACTGCATGCTATACCGGTTCGTACGATTTGATGCTCGTCACCAAAGGGGCCGGTTCTCCACGGGGCGGTCGGTCCGAAAAGGGCCACGACCGGCGTTCCGATGGCTGCAGCCATATGCATGGGGCCCGTATCGGTGGAAATAACAACGTCGGCTTTTTCATAAAGAGCGGCCAGGGTTTTTAGACTTGTCGCACCGGAAAGATTAACGGCTTTTCCATTCATACGAGACAGTATGTTTTCAATGGTTTTGCGATCGTCAGCGTCTCCTGTAAAAATTACCTGGGCACCGTACTGTTCGATCAACCGGTCAGCCAACTCTGCAAAGTTCGGGTTGCTCCAGAGCTTTGTTTCCCATTTGGCCACAGGATTGATTGCAATCAAAACCACAGTTTCATTTATGCTGTGCAGCGTCAGCAAATCGTTTACCTGTTTACGTGCATAGTCATGAATTGGAAAATTAAATACAATTTCCTTGGAATCGATCCCAAGGGCTTCAAGGAGCATCAGGTCTCTTAACACGGCATGATGGTTCATATCCACAGGTGGAATACGTTCATTTAAAAAAATATAGCTGTGTTCCGCATGTTCCATGCCTTGGCCGTACCCCACCTTTCTTTTTGCGCGCGTTAATGCAATCCATACGCTGCTTTTAAGCAGGCTTTGAAAATCGATAACCAGGTCATATTCGGTATCCCGGAGTTGCTTTATGAACCGGTAAATTTCTTTAACGGCCGACAACCCGGACAATTCCAACAATGCCTTGGACCAGCGCTTTCTTTTTGACACCAGGATTCGATCCAGCGATGGATGGCCTCTGATAATATCTGCAGCCGCCTCTTCCACCAGCCATGTGATATGGGCACCGGGATAGTGCTTACGAAGGGCGTTTAGGGCCGGCAAGGTTTGGATTACGTCTCCGATTGCGCTTGTTTTAACAATCAGTATTTTCATTCCTGGACTTTGTTTCAGGGTTATCTTTCTTTTGTTAACCTTGGACCACTGAACCCGTGAACGGCTATAGTATTTCTTTTACCACTTGAAAAACCATGTCCACATCGATTTGTTTCATACAATTGAGATGATTTTCCGGGCAATCGGGTTTCAGACATGGACTGCATTCCGTTGAAATACGAACAATTCGGCTGTTTGGATCCCATGGTCCGGTCGTTTCAGGGTTGGTGGAACCGAAAATAGCGATTAAAGGAACATGCAGCGCTGTTCTCCGAGAGTGGTTTTTCCTGAAAGATCAACCAGGCGATGTTGCATCAGGTGTGCGATTTTTTCCCCCAGGTCCTGATCGCCGGGACCCCCGAAAAGGATGACAGGTCGTCCAAAAACGTTATGAATTCGATCGCCTAATTCGGCATAGCGATTAGGAAACCACTGTTTTGCGGGCCCGTAAGTGGCCGCCGGGTTGATGCCTATCCATTTGTCTTTTGGGGATATCCCCTGCAGTTGCAAAATTTCCCGGGCACGGGTTTCATCATTTTTACTCACTTCAAGATTAAGTGTCTGACCATCGGTAATGAGATCAAGCCCTCGAAGGATGCTAAGATAATAATCGGTTTGATGTGCTTTTTTAATTTCTGACGTACATGCAATTGCATGGGTCAGTAGTGCGCCGCGGGCGTCAGTACTATATCCAATTCTGCACGGGATGCCGGCCAAAAAGGTAATCAGCGCCGCTTCAAAGGCATTTTGTAAAAGAATCACCGCGTCGAAATGGAATCGTTTCAGGTCCCGGGCGAGTCTCAGTTTCCCGATAAGCCCTTTGTGTTGACCTTCCGAATCATAAATCACGATTTGGTTCACATAGGGGTTATTTTCAAATATGGGAACAACCCAGGGCTTAGCGAGAATATAGATTTCCGTATTCGGGAAATTTTTTCGAATTGCACGCACAGCCGGTGTGGTCATCACAGCATCGCCAATCCAGTTTGTCGAACGGACGAGAAGGCGGTTTATGCTTTTATGATTTAAGGATTTTAGCGCCATCGATCTGTACTGTAACTTTTCAAAAACTTATGGGTAAACATACCAGCGGAGTCATCCGGTAATTTTTTTCAAAGCGGGCAACTGTTTGAAGCAGTTTAGGGCGGTTTACAGTGACCCGGACAGCATAAATTGTTGATTGTAGCCTGTTTTTGCTAAGCAACACACTCATTTTAGATCCCATGCGCGGGGCACTGTTAGGCGCCCTTAACTGCAAGTTTTGGCCGTATTGAAAAAAATTACCGGATGGCGCAGCGGGCCTACCGGAACATATTGAGAAGTTACTCTGTACTTTACATTTTTTTCGGCCAGGGCTGATAGGGCTTTGTCTTCCAGCGTTGATGAACCCAAAACCATTGATCAGGGTACCGCCGAATAATATCTTCAATGATCTTGTTATACTGCTGGGTATTTGCCTCAATGTCCTTCGTTTTGTCATCGGTTTTTATGAGGGGAACCTCTTTCCCGATTTCTACGATGAATCCGAATTCCTTACGGATCAGAAAAACCGGAACAACCGGCGCTTCCGTCTTTCGTGCTAAAAGTGCCAACCCTTTGTTGGTACATGCCTTGCGGCCGAAAAAATCGACAAAAACCCCTTCATACCAGTCCACGTTCTGGTCCATCAGCATGGCAATGACTTCACCTTGTTTCAGGATGCTTAGAACCTTGCGCATCGAATGGGCGGTGGAAAGCATTTTTGCACCAAATCGAGATCTTAAATGGATAAAAAGCTGATCCAGGGGTAAAAAGTCAAGGGGTCGAAAAAGTATGTTGAGGGGAAAAGGGATTATCGCTGTAGTAATTGGGAGAAGCTCCCAGTTCCCCATATGAGCCGTCAGGATCAGTATCCCCTTACGCTTTTCATAGGCGGATTTAAAGTTGGATATGCCCCTGCCCCAAAAATACTTTTGGTAATCTTTTTGGTCTAATCGCATAGACCATGCAATCTCAAATATAATAGACACGAGATTCTTAAAAACCCGTTTGGCAATTATTTTGATTTCCTGTGGATTTTTTTCAGTCCCCAATGCCCGGGTCAGATTATCGATCGTTATATTCCGGTGCTTTTTATCTGCCCAAAAGGCAACAAGTCCCAAAAGACTGCTCAACCGGTAAGCATATTTGAGCGGAACAAGGCCCCATAGCTTAAATAGTAATAAAATGGCGTTATATGTATTTTTTTGTGATAAAAACATGTTATGGGCGTTCACAGGTTCAGCCTTCACCGTTCAGGGTTACCTTTCTTTCGGGACACATACAGCATGTGGCCGGATCGATACGTGCGAAAATCATGGGAATTCAAGTAATGGGCCAAAGATTCGATATTATGATTCGTCTCCGTTCCCTGATGGACTTCAAGCGCCATTTGAATAACCCGGTGCAAGTATTTATCAGGGCAGTTGTATAAAATATCGTATTCTGATCCCTCGCAATCCATTTTTAAAAAGTCACAGCGTTCCAGCTGATACTCATCGAATATATCCGCTAATGTCACGCTGGCGACTTTAACGGTGCCCTTCTGACGGTTTTCCTTTCCGATAACGCTGGCGGCTGTCGTAAAGCTGTCATCCGGGTCGAAGGTCAACAAGACCTCACCGGAATGTCCGTACACAGCCATTTGACGGCAGAAAATGCAAGCATTTTTATTCAAGTTTCGATTGCGTTGGAGTTGTTTGAAATTTACGGCAATCGGTTCAAAAGCAATGATAGTTGCCCCGGAAAATCGGGATGCTGCAAATAACGAGAAAAACCCTGCATTCGCGCCGATATCAATGATGGTGGGACGATCCGGTAGGCGGAATGCCAGCCGCCTGGTATAACATTCTTCCATGAAAATTTCCTTGAACACATGGAGAAGTCTTATGGGGACCTCCATAACAATGTTATTGCGTATCCTGAATATGAGTGGATCACTTCTGGCAAAACCCATTTTGACCGCAAAATGTAACCACCAGTTTGATACGTTTTTTACTAAACGAATATATCTCATGATATTCCAGAATCTTTAATTGTGATCGTTCAGCCCCTAAGCCACTAAGTACATGTATTCATAAATACGGTTACGTATTCGGTTATAGATAATCGGTTATATTGAACCGCAAAGTCGCTAAGATTTTTCTCTTTTTTCCGGTTCGGAACGAACGAACCGGAAAAACAATCAGCCTTGTGGGGTAGCTACAATTTACAGGTATAGATTCGTCGTGTGGACGATGTCGATAGCTGTGCCCACTGCGTGCAAGCATTTTTACGGGATCGGTCGTTACGATCCCGTAAAAATAGTCTTTCTTGGCGCTCTTGGCGTCTTGAGCGAAGCGGGCGGTAAATACACTTTTACATTTGAGAATACGTAACAATATTTTCGAATGAGAGCACTAAGCCACAAAGGCTATAATGTCCGGGTTCACCACTGGCAGTGGTGGGTTTAAATAAAACTAAGTTCATCCGGTTTTGCCACTTCATTAAACACCTTGATCATCTCCTGGTGATTGCGCTCAATGGAGTATTTTTTAGCTGTCTGCATGGCTTTTTTTGACATTTGCGCACGCGTTTCAGGGGCCATCAGGGATCTCATCCGGTCTTCCAGTTCCACCGGTTCCGGTGGGTGGGAGATGATGTAGCCATCCTTGCCGTCGGTAATAATTCCGGCCGCGCCATTGTAAACGGTTGTGATTGAAGGGAGGCCGCTGGCCATGGCCTCAATCACGACCAAAGAGCATGCATCATAATATGTGGGCAGTACAAAGACGTCGGCATTCCCATAGAATTCCTTTATCGAACGACTTTGACCCGTAAATATGATCGTATCGGTCAGGCCTTTTTTTTTAATGCGTTTTAAAAGGGAAGGGTAGGGAGATCCGCCGACAACCAGAATCTTGAAACGGTCCTTGCTTGTTTGCTTTAGAGATGCGGCCGCATCAACAAGGGGAAGAATCCCCTTTTTTTTAAGATCATAGGATATAAAAAGGAAAATTACATCATGTTCAGAGATGCCCAGGTGGTGCCGTAACGGTCCACGCAAGCGCCGTTGTAAATCGCTGTTGTATTGGGTTGTATCCACGCCATTATAAACAATCTTGATCTCGGCCTCATTTATATGGAAGAACGATGCCATATCCTTTTTGATCATATGAGAGATGGCTATAATTTTTGGCCTTTGCTCTTGTCTGAAGGGGGCGGACTCGATCCAGTTCCGGGCCCACTGTTTGATCGAAAAGGTAATCAGTACACGCTTAATAATGCGTAAAATCATATGATTTTCAGAATAAACCTTTCTCAAAGTTGAAAACCGGTGGACACCGCCATGACTCTGGTATACGTTCATATCAATCGTATTCCCAAACCCCAGAACAACGTCGAAGTCTTGACGCCTTACCATCCCTCGATGTTTCAATGCAAATGTCAATATCCTGGCCCAGGACGGTAGCCATTTGGGTATGGAGATCCTGTGAAAAACTGCGGAACCCGGCTCGCCCTCCCAGGTTTCCCCGAACAGATGGACCTCCCATCCGTTTTGAACAAGTATGGAAGCGAGTGCAACGGCATAGGATTCCGCTCCGCCGGCAAAGGGGCTAAAATTTTCAATTGCCAGAACGATTTTCTTCATGCAGACCTAGCTCCCACGATTTGGCATGCTTCAGGAATACATACCAGGCGGAATTCACGGCAATGACAAGCCCGGCAATTCCATCAAGGAAGCCGAGTTTCCACGCATAACACTCTGCGAATTTGCCGATCATGTGAACGATGCCGGCCATGACAAACCAACTTTTTGATGGACCCCGCGCGGCAGCATAGATATCCGAAAAGCGGTTCATCGTATTCAACTGATCGGAAATTCCCCTGTAGACATAATGCAAGATGGGGTTTGAAAGATGAAACGTCTTGCCCTCAACCATAAGATGTTCATGGAGGGTATCACCGCTCCATTTACCTTTGCCCCTGCGAACCAGACGCACTTTGCGATCCGGATACCAACCGCCGTGTTTTATCCAGCGGCCCAGATACCAGGACAATCTGGGCATGGAAAAAGCACATACATCCGGTCGGGCATTTGCCGTCGCATCCTGGATCTCCCTGGCAAGTGCTTCTGAAATTGCCTCGTCGGCATCCAGGTTGAGAATCCAGTCCGCGGTGGTCGCTTCCAGGGCGAACTGTTTTTGGGCAGAATATCCCGGCCATTCATTGAACAGGACCTTAGCGCCCATTTTTTCACAGAGTGTCTGAGTACCGTCCGTACTCCCTGAGTCGATAACAACGATTTCATCGGCAAAGGTCGCGCCCTTTAGCAGGCGTCCGATACGATCCACCTCGTTTTTTGCGATGACGGCAATGCCTATTCTCTGAATTTCCATATCCTCGTATCAGGCGGGAGCATTATCCTTATTGTTATGGAAGAAGTTTCGTATAATATTTCTTTGACTTTCCGAACTTGGCTTTCCAGTTTTTTTCCCGGGCCTTGTCCCATTTGCGTCCGTCAAAGTTGGGACCCTGATGTGTCGAGCACCAATTATGATGGACAATACTTCGTCCACAAAACCCACTTTTCCATTTTTCATCTTCCGGATATTTAGCTTCCGTAAGCCAGGATGGGGTCAGTAGTCGCTCCATTCGTAAAAAATACTCTAAATCCTCCGAGATACCGATGGGTGCGTAATCTTCATCGAAAAAACCAACCTGGTTGATCATCGCCGGTCTTACCATAAAGCAAACGGCGGATCGACCTGCTTTTCGAAAGGGTATAAAGCCGGGTAATTTTTTGTTTTTTAGCAGTTGACAGAATGACTTATGGCCCCCCCATTTTTTGTATATTTGTTCAACACTATCATGAATAACTTCAGTCGTATAGGGTGTGCCGGGATCCACACGGTGTTTTTTTGACAGCGAATGGGCCTCAATGAGTTCATCCAGAACCGGCGAGCCGTTTTCCATCACCGAAACCCAACCGATACGGTTGTCACTCAGCATGGCTTCGACAAGGGGCTGCAACCAGTCCGGACCGAACAATGCATCGTTATTGGAGATAACATAGTAGTCATAGTAAAAGGATAGCCCGGGGACGTTTTCAGGGGAGAATCGTAAAATTTGATTCCAGGCAATGGCAACACCTAAATTGATGGGGTTCCTTAAATAATACGTGGGAAAGCGTGGATCTCCGAACTCTTGCCTGAGTAAACCGGCGATATCATCCCTGGACCCATTATCCAGTATGAGCAAAGCGACATTTAAGTTCAGCCGGTTCATATCCGTATATTTATATAAATGGTGAAGACATGCCCGTGTTATCTCAATGTTGTCCAATACCGGTATGCCAATTAAGATTTTACACATATTATTTCCTGCAGAAATTCTGCAATTGCCGATTTCGCATTTAACCTGAACTGAAATTTTTGTTCTGACGCTACCCTAGCATTAGGGTCTATGTAGTGTCCGTCCAGAAACGAGGA
>JAFDFH010000160.1 GCA_019309945.1 Deltaproteobacteria bacterium | reverse complement strand
TTGAAGATGCCGGAACCGACGAACACCCCGTCCGCGCCCAACGCCATCATCAATGCGGCATCGGCCGGGGTAGCGATACCACCGGCGGCGAAATTGACCACCGAGAACCGCTGGAGATCGCGGGTCTCCCTGACCAGCGCCACGAGCACCCTGTATTCGGAGGCTTTGGCCGCAAGCTGCTCGTCATCCATCCCCAGGAGTGCTTTGGTCTCACGGGTAATGGTTTTCATGTGACGAACGGCTTCGACGACATTCCCGGTCCCGGCTTCCCCCTTGGTACGCAGCATTACCGCCCCTTCGTTGATCCGGCGCAGACCCTCCCCCAGGTTGCGGGCACCGCACACAAAGGGCACGGAAAATGCGGTTTTGTCCACGTGGGCATGCTCATCCGCCGGGGTGAGGACCTCGCTCTCGTCGATAAAGTCGACACCAAGCGCTTCCAGGATGCGTGCCTCCATGAAATGACCGATCCTGGTTTTGGCCATGACAGGGATCGATACCGCCTGCATAATCTTTTCGATCATGCCCGGGTCACTCATGCGGGCCACTTCACTGGCCTTGCGGATGTCGGAAGGGACCCGTTCCAGCGCCATTACCGCGCAGGCGCCCGCATCTTCTGCAATTTTAGCCTGTTCCGGCGTGGTCACGTCCATGATCACCCCGTTTTTGAACATTTCGGCAAAGCCCTTGTTGAGCGTTTCACGTTCCATGCTGCCTCTCCTTTTTTTTGTCCGCCATCCTTTGCAGAACGCCCTGTGTTTTGCACTTTCGGCGGGTATGTGTTATATAACGATTAATTGATACGGTACACTTTTAAATTAATATGATACATTTTACATTTTGTATCATTTATGTCAAGGGTGAAACGGGTAAAATGACACTTTACGTCCAAATTGCCGATAAAATCGAAAAACGGATCCAAGACAGCCTATTCAAACCCGGGGAAAAAATCCCCTCCATCCGCTTTTTTGCTGCGGAGTTTTCCTGCAGCAAACTGACGGTTCAAAAGGCGTTCGACCTGCTGAAAACCAGAGGATATCTCGAAAATATCGTTGGAAGCGGTTCGTATGTCCGTTTTCCAGAAAAAATCGACCGGACCGGGGATATTTTCGATTTCAAAACAAACTATATCTCCGAAACATTTTTCCCGTTCCGCGAAGCCGGACGAATTTTTGCAAACCTGTTTGACGAGCAGAAGGCCGGGGTGTTTTCAGCACCGCCGGTGGAAGGAGACACGGAATTGATCAGGACTCTGGGTGAATTCTACCACGTTCCCACCCGGCGAATGCTGATTATCTCCGGCGCGCAGCAGGGTCTGGATCTCACGGCCAAGGTCTTCTCTGCGGGTATATCGGAAAGCATCCTCTTCGAAGACCCCACCTACCCGGGAGCCATTTCCCTGTTCAAGGCAAAACACTTTGTACCGCTTGAAGAAGACGGCCCCGATATCGAGGCCCTGGACAGGATTCTGTCCCGGCAAATTCAGCTGTTCTACACCATGCCCACGGTCCACAACCCTACGGGGATGTCCTACAGCCAGGGGAAAAAGGAGCAAATCGCCAAAAGAGCCCGCGCCCACTCCCTTTACATCCTTGAAGATGATTATCTGTCCGAGTATCATGAATCGCCCGGCCCCCGGTTCGTAGATATCCTCCCGGATAAAACCATCTACATCAAATCACTCTCGCAGACCACGGTTTCCGGAATACGTTTGGGATTCATGGTCGTTCCCGCAGACCTGTATGATAAATTTCTCTACACCAAATTTACCTCAGACATCGCCAGTGCCGGCATTCTGCAGAAATTTGTACGCGAATTCATCCACAACGGCCTTTACCGGGATTACATCCATAAAACCACCGTGAAAATCGAGGAGCGCAAGGCCCTTCTGCAGTCCATCCTATCTCGCTATCCGGACCTGTCACTGCCCGGTCCTCAACATGGTTACAGCCTATGGGTTAAAGCCCGGGAATACCGGGAACCGCCAAACCCGCCCTGGCATATGGGGAGTGAATTTTCTTTCTCGCAGGAGTACCGGGACTACTTCCGGATCTCATTCATGAATCTGGACGATGTGACGTTCGAGAGGGCCTTGACATACCTCACCAGAAGTCTCTCTCAGAGGTATAAGCAAGGATAGCCTGGCAGATCCGTCCTTCAGGATATTTTAAACGCTTTCAATCGCCTATAGCCACCATCCGTTCCAGCATCGAACAAAAGACAAAGAACGGCAATTGGCTGCCCGGTCTTTCACGTACGAGGCAATGCCATTGGTTCAGATCACTGTATAAAGAATCAAGGCATATCGGACTGATACATAGGATCAAGGTGCTGTTGTTGCGTTTGACTATCTTTTGATGAAGGGGCAGACCCCTGGGAGCCGCGTTATTTAATCCGCCGTCAGCTTCATTTTATGCTCACCCTACCGAAGCGTGTCATTTTTAATGCAAATCATCGATCGGAAGTTGCGCCCATTATCTCTTTCACCGGCTCGAGCCTCTAAAATACTTGGGAATAAAATTACGGAGTTTTTCTTCGGGCAGTTCCGAAGCCTGAATGAATCCCTCGGTTTCTCGCAGCACGGCATCGCCGTCCTGAAGACTCAGGTAGTGCATGAGTCGGTCTTGGTGTTCGAAACCTGCGGATCTTGCCAGGAGTGTAATGACGGATTCGATTTTAAAAGGCAAATGAGGGCGTTCCGTGGCAAAAACCGACTGGCATCCCGGGCAGTAAGGGGCCAGAATGTCCGCACGGGTTTCCCTGGCCTGGTCCAGTCGCCGCGCGCGAAATACGGCACCGGGCTTTCCGATGGCAGCCATGGCCGATCCGCCACAGCAAAGTGCAGATTCACGGGTATTTTGCATTTCAACAATTTGAACACCAGGTATTGCGGCAAGTATCTTCCGGGGAGATTCAATGTTCGGACGCTCTCCACGCACCAGGTGGCAGGCGTCGTGGATGGTAACGGTGGCTTCAATGCTTTTGAGCGGCCCAAGCTTTTCCAGGTTTTCAGCCAGAAAATCGGTCACAAACCGCCAGGACCAGTCCACTTCAGGGAGGTGCTGATCGAAAAAGGCATTGCAGGTCGGACACATAAAAACGATTGTTTCCGGTGCAAATGCATCTAAGGCGCTTGTCAGCCGAATAAAATGCGCTTTGGCCTCCCTGGGCCGGCCGGCCCGCAGGTTGGTATCCCCGCAGCAGTAATCGACGCCGCCGAGCGCCTGGACCGAGGGATCGATCCGTTGGATCAGATCCAGGGCCGAGGAAATCAGATCGGGCTGCATGATCCCTGTACAGCCTGTAAAAATGACCGTTTTGGCGGGCTGCGGCTGTTGCTTTTCAACGTCGGTTACCCAGGTTCTCTCGGCCGGTTTGATCTGCACAGACTCGATGGCCTTCATGAGGTTGAATTCCGCTTCGGGCAAAAGAAAGGCCAGCCCCCGAGGCATGGGGTCGCCTTGTTGCTGCAGCAATTCCCGGGCCAGGGAAAGGCCCATTGAGGGATCAAGCCCTTCAGGGCACCCGGACCGGCATGCCAGACAGCTCATACAGGCGTAAATGCGTGTACGCGACACATCATCCGCGGTCCCCTGGCGAAAGACATCGAGCACTCCTTCCATGACCGAGGCCGGGTCATTTTCGTGGATATCGGTCATAGGGATGATCGGACAGACCGACACGCAATCGCCGCAGGCCGTGCACGTCGCTTCGAACCGTTTTCTTTCCTCGTCAAAATCGATCATAAACACCATCCTTTTTTTGAGTTGTCCTTATCCATGCAAAAGGCGAGCTTTTATTCGTATTGGTGAATATAATATTTGGCCGCCTTGTTGCTGGGATTGACTTTGAGTGTCTTTTTCCAATACCTAACCGCATCATCCATATTCCCGGCCTTAAACGCATTCCATGCAATTTCATTATACGCCTTGGCCAGGTTAAAGATAGCGTCTCGGTCCTTGCTGTTTATTGAAAGTGTTTTTTTCCATAAGGATATGGCGGTTTTGATATCACCCTGGTTATAGTAGATCCATCCGATTTCATTGCGTGCTTTTGTATGGGTGGCCTTGATTTCGAGGGCCCTTTGGTATTCAAAAAATGCATTTTTAACCATGTCCAGATTATGGAAGGCTTTCCCCAGCCGATAGTGGGTGTCAACCTCCTCTGAGTCGGCGTCCCTTGCTTTTTTTAGATACTCTATCGCCTTGACCGGATTGTGCCTGAAATTATAGATTGCACCAAGAAAATAGTAGGCATCAGCATTTTCCGGATCAATCTGAATAATTTTATTAAAACTGTCAAAAGCCTTATTGATCCGGGCTTCACGCAAATGAAGAATTCCCAGCCACAACAGCGCAAAGGTATTCTGCGCATCTAAGCTGGTAACATATGAAAATTCCTCAAAAGCCTTGTCAAACCTGTTTTTCTTGGCATACAGGATTCCAAGTTGATTGTGGGCATATTCATTTGTCCAATCAAGCCGAACGGCAGCTTTAAAACTGGTAATCGCCCTGTCCAGATATCCCTTGTAATGGTAGTCGGCCCCTTGAAAGATAAGCTCGTTTACATCTGCAGCATACCCGACATCAATCCATGTCAGCCGGATGACCGCAGTTATCAGAATGAAAATCAGGCCATTGAGCCGCATTGGAAAAACACGGGTGTTCACAGGTTTAGCGTTCACCGTTTAGTTCCTTAGTTGTAAATTTTGTGCTTTTTGTGGCACAACTTTTTCCATTCTGCCACTAAGGCACCACGGCGCGAAGAAAGAATAGTAAATATATCCTTTGTGTCTTAGTGTCTTTGTGGCAAATATTTTGGGTTCCGGCTTTTTCGGGTTAGGGTTAAAGAAAACATAGTGAAAGATCATCTTCATGCAAACCCCCTAAAAATAGCATCCACGATCTTTTCCCTGAAATCGGGGTTTTTTAGCCTGGCTTCATTGTCTGGATTGGAAATAAATCCGGTTTCTAGAAGTATTGAAGGCATCTTAGCCTTTCTCAAAACATAGAAATTGGCTGAATGTACGCCCCTGCTTTTAAGTGGAAGCCTTTTCTTGAAGCGTTCCTGAAAAGCATTTGCAAACTTACCGCTTTCACTCCAGTAAAGTCTTTGCTCAAACTTAAATAAAATCGCCTCAATATCGATATAGTCCGGCCTTTTCTTGTAAATTTCGTCATACTGGATTACCGCGTTCTCCAGGGCCGCGACTTTTTCAGCTTCAGCACTTGAGGCCTTCTCCGAACAGTAATAGGTTTCGGATCCATGGGAAGTCGATTTTTCGTTTGCATTGATATGCATGCTGATGAACAAATCTGCCTGGTATTGATTGGCGGTTGCAGTTCGAGCGCTTAAGGGGACATAATAGTCACCTGTACGGGTTAGAAAAGACTTTATCTTTTTGTTATATTTCAACCGTTCATGAAGCCTTCTGGCAAGATCCAATGTAACATCTTTCTCCTTCAGCCCGTTCCGGCCAACTGCACCCGAATCGAAGCCACCGTGCCCCGGATCAATCACAACACGCCTTACATTATACGCAAGACCCTTTTCAGCTTGAATTCTGCTTATCATCACAACCTCTTCCTCATAAACCTGTTTTTTAAGCGAAGAAAGGGGCTGTCTTCTCATTTTTTTTAAGCCCGGTATCGGTTTTTGGGTCATGATTTCGATCATCATTCGTGAATACGAATCTTGCGGGTTCAGACGAATCGCATTTCTGAATGCTGTCACAGCTTCAGCTTTTTGTCCAAGCTCCCTGTACGCGCGGCCAAGAAGACCAAATGCCCAATCACTGTCCGGGTTTAGATCTACAGCCTGATTAAGAACAATAACCGCTTGGGCAAAATTTTTCTTCTGGATTAGATCTTGACCTTCAAGGGCCAGACCGAACGCATCCCTGGCCCAGGCTAAAGAAGAACAGGTTAAAAACCCACATGACACAAAAAGGCCCTGTCCTAAAAGTTTAAGAAAAGATCTTCTATCCATTTAATTGCCTTTGTAGAGTTTTAACTGAAGCTGTAATCAATGAGCCTGTTGATTAGTGGTCTTTTCGCCCAATCTCTGCGTTATGCTCAAAAAATAATCCTCGGAATATCAAATATATGCCTGCGGTTATTTTTTTCGCATGTCTTGAGCTTCAACTATATCTCCAAAATGGTTAATCTGGTCCTTAATAATTATTTTTATGCTTTTTGTGGCAGCAAATAATTCTAAAATCACAAAATGTGAAGTGATTAAAGCCCACCCGGGTGCGATGCGTTCATATTTTTATAGCCTGTGCATCGTTCCAAACCTGACGTATTGAGCATGGCGAGACTCACTTCAAGCTATAGCTCACTCGTGACTTTTCCGGCTTGTCCGGGTTAGGATTTAACATCTTGCCTATATCTTCGCTTGTTAAAAGGCAAGATCTAACCCATATCGCCACTTCGAAAACTTATGATTAGATTTAATATATTGAATATTCGTAACTACTCAGGTGGATAGGCTGAAGGCTGAAGACTGTTAGGAAAAAGCGCATTTTAAAGCCATGTTTGATGCAATAATCAGATATTTCCGCCAAAGTACGGCAATCGTGTTTTTCCGACCCCTTCAGCCTTCAGTCTAAACAGCTTCGGCCTGACTACGTGAGTAGTTACAGATACCGTTACATTAAATTTTCGCCGGCCAAACGACGAAGTTCATCCAAAAGCTCATCATGACTCAACTGTTCAGCCCGGCAAAGCAGCTCCGCGATCTCTTCCTGGAGAACCGCCTGAAGGGGTTGTTGAGGACTATTGATGGCTCGATGGGGACGGCGGTTAAAATTAAGGCTTAACACATCCCAGCGGGCATAGTGGCCGGTACAATCAACAAAAGCCTTAGCTTTAATAATTAGATCCATTTTCAGGTCCCCATATACAATCCCTTCCTGATCCAACAACGGATCAGCGAGCAAAGTCCCCAGGGGTGTGATAATCGTGGACCCTCCGCGACTCTGGCAGTCCATCTCATTTTTGAATTCAAAGTCGTCCGGGATCATTTCCGGATGGATCCATCCGCAGGCACAAACGACAAAACACTGGCCTTCAAATGCATACTGGCGTGAGGCCGTATGCACAATATCAAGATTATCGTATTTGGGATTGCCCGGCCATCCCGGCCAAACAGCACAGTGGATCTGTTCTCCCTGGGCATAGAGAGCATATTTAGAAAGCGTCATGTGGTGTTCATAACAAATCAGGCCCCCCAGTTTTCCTATTGCAGTCGAATAAACGTTTAATCCCGATCCGTCTCCACAGCCCCAGTAAAGGCGTTCATGGTGGGTAGGCATCAGTTTTCTATGCTTCCCCATAATACGTCCCTCCGGATCCAGGAACAGCAATGTATTGTACAGTGAACCCCCATAGATCGTATCCCTTTCGTTTAACCCCATTACTACATAGGCCCCGGCCTGCTTGGCCGCTTTTCCCAAAATTTCCGTGTCCGCGCTGGGTATCTCAACCGAATTTTTAAAAAGTTTGGTAAATGTTCGCGCCCAAGGTGGCCCTTCGGGATGATAATTGCTCCAATAAGGAAACGTAGGGATAAAAGATTCGGGGAAAACGATTAGCTTCGCACCGTTATTGCCTGCTTCCTGGATCAGTTTGCAGGCTTTTTCGATGGTGCCGTCCTTATCCAAAAAAATCGGCGCAGCCTGCACAGCGGCCACTCTAACAACTTCCTGCTCTTTCATGGGTTAACCTCCCTGCATTAAATTGAACGGGGTGTGTCTATGCCGACTGCTCATCGGCGGCCAACAGTTGAGGTGGAAAGTTTGGTATATGCCTTATGTCAACAGGGATGGGATAGCGGACGCCGGCTTGATGCGTCGCTTCAAGACCTTCGATGATTTGGTCGATTCGGCCGGCCGGTATAGTAAAAATAAACTCATCATCCTGGACCATGCCCCAGACCCTGTCACCGTTTCCCGGTAAGACAATCTTGGGTTGGTCGGTTTTAATTGTTTGAAGTACGCCTTCATTGCATGATCCGAATCGGCCGGTAAAAATAGATAGCAACTCGATACCATCTTCGCGGGTCGCAGCATGAACCAACCTCATAACCTGGGCCGAATTGCAAAATATCATAACCATATCCGGATCAACTCTTCCCAATTCTAAAGGAGAAAAAACAATCCCTGCATATTGCCCGGAATCCAATTGAAACTGTTTCGCAGATTGTAGCATTGCTTCAATAGCAGAATCGTTTGTTCCATAGTTCATCGACTTGAGGAATGCAAACAGATTGGATTCAATCTTTTTCCCAGTTTCATTCCAGCCATATAATAGATCCGCAACCGGGCACATACTATCTTCCGGCGTCATTCCAACGGTCCACCCGTATTTTCGGGTCATAGCAATGGAAATACAGATCGTCGTCTTGAAACCAAGATCAGCAAGAGGACGTCTGGTTTTTTCTGGAAAATCCTCAACTGATTGCACCAGTTTGATGCCAATCGGAAATGACAAGGGTCTAATAAATCGGTTTAGCGCTTGGGCCTGCTTGTTCCAATCCTTCATCACATCACCTCCAATGTTCACACTTAAGGAAATTTAAGCCGGATCTCTTCAATTCTTTTTAACCTCTCCAAATAAAACCGCCAAAGTGACGCCAAATGTATTCTTTAAAGTCAGGTTCATCCATCTTATCATATGAATGACAATCAACATAGAAAAAATAATAC
Source organism: Deltaproteobacteria bacterium (assembly GCA_019309945.1). GTDB lineage: Bacteria > Desulfobacterota > Desulfobacteria > Desulfobacterales > JAFDFH01 > JAFDFH01. The sequence goes on along the minus strand of JAFDFH010000160.1, from coordinate 2,871 downwards.
CTCCTCTCAGATTATTTTTTGACAAACGCGCCAGTTTCAAAATGTTTCAGTTTGTTCAAGGTCAAGGGCAATTCTGCAGGATAGCGGAATTGGACAGCAGTCATGCTGCCCGTAAGGGCGAGGGGCATAGACGCCCCGAGTCAACGCGAAAATTTGTAACTTCTCAATATGTTCCGGTAGGCCCGCTACGCCATCCGGTAATTTTTTTCAATGCGGCCAAAACTTGCAGTTAAGGGCGCCTAACAGTTGGCCGTATTGAAAAAAATTACCGGATGACTCCGCTGGTACGTATAACCATAAGTTTTTGAGAAGTTACGAAAATTTTAACCACCCCAGTATGATCTTCCGGACCTACGGGGCAGGCACGAATACATAGAGGATTTCGAGGATTAAAATTTGGATAAACCGTACTTCTTGACAATACCGTCCGCATTAGCTATCTGGATCATCGGTAAACAAACAATGGAAAGGTAAATCATGAAAATAGTAACCGTTTGCGGTATTTTAGGAAGCGGCAAGACGACCTTTATCCGCGAAATCATCACCCGCCTCCGATCCCAGGGCAGCCAATCCGCAGTCATTGTCAATGAAAGCGGGGAAGTGGATTTTGATGAAGCTTTTACCAATTCGAATCAGGTCCGAGTTGATCGCCTTCGGGGAGGCTGAGTGGGATGCACGCTGGCTGGTAGCCTGACCACTATGATTAAGGACATTAAAAGAAGGTTTAATCCGGATTACCTGTTTATTGAGCCGTTCGAATTTGTCATAACCCTGGAGATCCTTCCTGTCCTCGCCATGGGAAAAAGGGATGTAGATTATGAAATCGGCCCGGTTTTTGCGCTAATTGATGCACCAGGATTCGGGTTTTTATGGAAGGAACGCAGGCAGACGCTTAGGAATTATATGATCGGATGCGATACGGTCGCCATCACGCGTGTTGATCTTGTGGATCGGAAGCAACTGCAGATAATCCGGAACACGCTAAAGAATGATGTGGGAAAAGATAATATTCTTCTTGTAAGCATCCCCGACCAAAGCGGAATCGATGAGGTAATTGCCCGGCTTGCCTGACCATACCCACAGGAAAATACGTAACCAGACGACTCCATATGAATGAGGTCGGTTACACCGCCGACTCAGTTGCAGTTGTTTGCACGCTTTATCCTCTTGCAGAACCCCTTACTTCTGGAAAGAAAAATATTAGCCCAAGGGTCGATATCGGAATAAACGCCACTGCCCACAGAACCGCTCCGATGGAGAAGGTATCCGCCAGCTTACCGATGATTGGTGACACCGCCCCACCGAGGCCCCAGGCCAACCCCATCATCAGGCTGGCAACCATGGATCTTCCTTTAGGTGCCAGCTCCTGCGCCATAACCACACCCAGAGGTAAGCTAGCGAGAACAAAAGCCCCAGACAATGCCGCACCAAAATAGATCCAATTCCCCGGCAGATAGAGAAACAGAAGCAGCATAGGCGTCATCAACCCATGTGCAACATAAAAAATGGGTTTGAACCCGATTTTATCCGAAACAAAACCGGCAAGGATACCACTAAGGGTTCCGGCCACGGTAAACAAGGAGAACAACAGCCCGGCCGATACCAGTGAATACCCTTTCTGGACATACAATACGGGCATAAACGTCAGGAACGACTGCCCCACGACAGCTCTCAGCACCATGGTCATCCAGATCAATACAATAGGTTTCCATACATCTCCGAGGGTCTCCTTTAACGTACCGATAAACCCTAGCTGTCTGAACCCTTCGCTTTGTGGTGTCGGCACGACAAAATAGAGGTAAACCATCACCCCCAGACCGATTCCTATTGTCAATGGAACAGCTTTTAAACCATAGGTCGCCACAAACCATGTAATGAACAACGGTCCAAGGCCGAAAGCCAGTGTCCCGCCGGTATTGAAGATGGACATGGACAGTCCTGACCTTGACCCTGCATACACCGGAATCAAACCTGTGGCCGATGGATGAAACATGGAATTTCCCATTGAACCGACGGAGACAAAAAAAAGCAGGGCCCCAAACGAGGTCGCAATCCCGGAAAGGGGTATAAACAGGATACAAATCAGCAATCCGCCAAGCATGAAGGACCTTGTCTGGTACCGATCGGCAAAATATCCCACGGAAGGCTGGATGATAAACGCAAGCAAGCGGTTGAGCCCGGCAATAATACCGACCTGCGTCAAAGATAGATGCAGTTTTTCAATAAAAGCCGGGTAAAGAGGGCTGATAAAGGAAGCAAAAAAATCCCCTGTAAAATGAACGAGTGTCAGGGTAAATATGACCTTAAGATTTATCGATGTAGACCCTTCTGTTTTCATGAAATAACGATCCTGGATAAAATCCCACCATATGCCAAACAGCTTAACGATGACAAATTTCTTAATAACGTGCGTGTTGCATGCCTTCATACAAAGACGACCGGGTCGCATCGCGGACGCCACTGGCTTTAACTTTTCTTTTAATTGATTCACCGATCGGCTATATTGCGATTAATCGAGAAGATAAGATATGTCAACCAATGTTAATTCCGATGCAGCCTACTTCGAGTTAGACAATATGGATTAAGCCTTTCAATTTTACTTGACCTTTTGCAATTTAATGATGTACAAATTTATTTCAAAATCATTAAATTTCGTCCCCAGATGATCAGAAGTGTATTTTCATCTCTTAAGGCATATTTGGTCTTCCTTTGTATCTTGTGCCCGAACGAAAAATAGATAGTGCCCATCCAGAAATGGTCTTTTTGCCCGATCTCTGCGTTATGCTCAAAATTTTATCCTCGGAATATCAACTATATACCTGCGGTAAAATTTTTCGCAGGCCTTGATCTCGAACAAAAATCCTCGTTTCT
>JAFDFH010000012.1 GCA_019309945.1 Deltaproteobacteria bacterium | reverse complement strand
TGGGCACTAAATAGCTCTGTCCCTCGCATTGCGTGATCTTCGACGGGATTAGAGGACTATACTTTTCAGATTAAAATATCGTAACTTCTCAATATGTTCCGGTAGGCCCGCTGTGCCATCCGCTAATGCTTAGCACAAACAGGCTACAATCAACAATTTATGCTGTTCGGGTCACTGTAAGCCGCCCTAAACGGCTTCAAACAGTTGCCCGCTTTGAAAAAAACTACCGGATGACTCCGCTGGTATGTTTAACCATAAGTTTTTGAGAAGTTACCACAGACGTTAATAAGGCATTGAGATTTTTGGGGGAAGGCAATTTCTTTTTGGGGATATTATCTTTTACCAAAGTCGCAGTGCATGTATCTTTGGGAGCCCTGCGGCGATAATTTTATTGACCACGATTGCAATGTCATAAGGGATAAATCTCACATTGATATAATTATTTGAATTATCCCAGATAACATATTTGGCCTTATTGTTCCCATCTCTGGGCTGGCCGACACTACCAATGTTTATGATATACTGTGTATCCGTGTTCAGGTTGGTTATACCTTCATTTAACGGTGTATGGATTAGGGTTCGTCCGTCAAATTCAATAATTTGAAGATCATGGGTATGTCCAACAAAGCAGATCCATTCACTCATTTGGTTAAACACACGATGAAACTCATGTTTTGGAATTTGAAAAAGATAGAGAAGGGCCGAGTCGGGCGGGAATCCGTGAACAAAGCGACCTCCGAATCGAACCAGGTAACTCTCTAAACCAAGAATGAATTGAACCGAGTCTTCAGAAAGAAGTTCAAATGTTTTTTGTAAAGATTGACGGGCAGCGGGGTTAAACCAATCAAGTAATTTTCTGTCCTTCACGGTAAATTCGTGGTTACCCATTACCGACAGGATACCACGTTCCCGGATCAAGTTGATCACCGCTTCAGGTTCCGGGCCGTAGCCGATATTATCACCCAGGCATAACAGGGCGTCGATATTGGAACGGTCAATATCGATCAAGACTTGCTGAAACGCATCCAGGTTGCCGTGGATATCGGAAATAACTGCGATTCTCATATTACTCCGCTGCAAGTCCGCTTATCCGGTAATTGAATTCATAGGCCAAGCTGCGACTCCAGGACGCATCGAATATCATTTTATAGCGCGTGCCATCCAGTGGGCCTACGGGCTTGCCATAGGAAAAAAACCAGTTGACAATCGGGCTGCCGGTAAATCCAAGTGCCACCCAGTAACGACCTGGCGATAGAATAACCGAAGATTTACTGAAATCAAAATCTACCCAGGAATAACCGGGAGTGAACGGGACCTGTTTAAGGGTGAGGATGTCGCTGGCGGAAATAGGGTTTCCCGGTTTTCCATCATTGTCTTGAACAAGCTCAAGCCAAAGCTGCCCATCATCGCTGAATTTGTGCAGTGCAAGTCCTACCTTTTGTAACTGTAGCGGCTTATTCAGAATGAATGTCTGAGCATATTGCTTTCCCTGGGTGGTTACATATTCGGCCGTTTCGACTAGAAAATTCTTTCGCATTTCCATCGTACCTTCAGCACCCAGTCGGGCGGGTCCGTATGCTGACAGAAAATCCACATTTTCGGGAAATTCCAAGTTGCCAAATACATGGGGTTTAACATAACGTAGGCGTTGTAACTCCTTTTTGGGCAGTTTTGGCGGAAGCGGTGGTGGTGGGGATACGGGTATTTTTGAAAATACGGTTTCTATTTGAGGGCATAATAATAATTTCCTTGGACCATAGTCGGTTTTCCGGGCATAGAGCTTTACCTGGTCGTCAAGGAATCCGGAATAAATCTTTTCTTCAAGTTGGGGTTCGCCGGACATACCGCGGGTCTGGGTCCAGCGAATGAGTCCGTCTTGAATGGTTTCGTTGTTGTCGAGGCCCACCTCTATTCGTATGAACCGGTTGCTCACGAACAGCTCAGTTCCTTGTGGATCGAACGGTACCCAGCCCAGATCAGGGAAATATACTTCGATCCAGGAATGTCGACCCTGCGCCATTTTCATCGTCAGGGTGTTATCCCCGATTTTGATGTCATAAGGTTGTTTGAGGGTTATTCCGTTAACGATTCTCACTGGGATTCCAACCGCCCGCAACAGGGCTGCTGACAAATGAGAGTAGTTTTGGCAATTGCCCCTGCCGTTTTGAAAAGCGTAAATGGCGTCAAAACGCTTGGGGGTCAAGACATACTGCATGTGATCGACCACCCATGTCAGGACCCTTTGGACGGCATCAAATTCCGTGCTGGCCGGAACAGTAAGCTCACGTGCTTTTCCCCGAATCCCCTGATCGTTGACATTTACCTGCTGGGTGGATTTCAAATATACTTTTACATGTTTCGGAAAGCGACTCAATGGAAATGGTGCGCTGGTTTTCAGGGTTTGTAAATTTACGCTGTTGAGGGCGGTCAAACAGATGGTCGTTGTCACCGCCTTCGTGGGCGTCTTCCAGGTCACGTCGAGCACTTTATTTCCACGAATGTCGGTCCTTTCTTTACGTTTCGACGGTTCCGGAGAAAAACGCAACGATAAGTCCCTGATTTTTTGACGATACGTCGGCGAGTCAAAGGATTCGGGAAGAACATAACTGAGAACCAACGATCGAGTTCCATGGGAAGGCCGTATTTTCTGGATCATCTCGTAATTGATTTGTGACGCTTGTCCGCCGTTGAGAAGGTAATTTTCAGCAAAAGCCGGAATAGCTATCATAATGAGAAGACCTGCGCCCAGAAATTTTTTCATTTCAAGCCTTGTCTTTTTTTTTTTTATTTCAGCCATTAAGACACCAGGCACAAAGAGACCTTTGCAAAACGCCCCTTTTTGCCCAATTTCTGTGTCAAGCTCAAATTTTAATCCTCAAAATACTCAATGTATTCCTGCGGTTAATCCGCCTTAGGCGGATCGCCTTCCTTGAACTTGAACAAAAATGAGCATTTTTCAAAAGTCTCACAAAGAAGGAATATGAAGTTTAAATTTTTGTCAAAAAGAGAGGAATCTATTGCTGAAAAATCGGTAATGCTCCCAGGCAACTTTGGCGAAGTTGGTTTTATCCGGGTATTATCTTAAAAAATGAACATACCAATCGATAAGACCGGATCCAAAAAAGACATATACAATGGCACCGATTGATAAAAACGGGCCGAAGGGAACCGCAAGTTTCCTGTCCTTTTGCGTGTGGAGCATGACAATAATTCCCACAACGGTTCCCAAAGCCGAAGAAGCAAAAATTGTAAAAAATACGCCTTTCCAACCTAAAAGGGTTCCGATCATTGCTAAAAGTTTGATGTCACCACCCCCCATACCTTCTTTTCCGGTAATCAGGTGATATGTCCAAGCAACAGCAAAAAGGCTTCCCCCTCCGGCCAATAAGCCGAGTAGAGAATCCTTGTAGGTTAATGTCGGTAAGGCAAAGGTAGCGAGGAAGCAGAGAGGGATGCATGGAAGGGTTATTACGTCCGGTATGATTTGATGATCAATGTCAATAAAGGTTACGATGAGAAGGACTGCAATGAAAGCAAAGTAAATGAGACCCTCAAGGCAAAATCCAAACTTGAGATAGACAAATGTGGCAAAAAATCCGCTAATGAGTTCAACCAATGGATAACGCAAAGATATCGGCGTTTGACAATAGCGGCATTTTCCCTTAAGCCAAAGGTAACTTAAAACAGGAATATTATCATAATATTTTATCTGACGTCCGCATTTTGGACACATTGAACCGGGATGGATGATTGATTTTGACTCCGGCAACCTGTATATGCAAACATTCATGAAACTTCCGATGCACATTCCAAACATAAAGGTGTATATCTCGATCAGATGATATTGAAACACGTTCCCTACAACCTTTCAATCAGAGTCCTTTGCAAAACGCCCCTTTTGGCCCAATTTCTGTGTCAAGCTCAAATTTTCTTGTTTACGTGATAATATTTGAGAAATATAAATAAAAACAGCCTGTTTGGCTCCTGCCTGTCGGTGTAAGCGGTTTAATTCAAGCCCAGGAAAAGAGATGATACAACCAATAAGCTTAGTTAAGTTTGAAATAAAAATCAAGGTTGTTATTGTCATAGACAAACAGTGCCTTATATTATAAGATTTATTCGAGATCTTTTTGTTGGATGAGAGGATTCCGAGGGTGAACACTTGGATGCGGATGGAATTCATTTCAATTAAAAAAATGTAGGAGAAACAATGGCTGAAACAGACAAGGATGATCTAATAAGCATTATTGACGAGGATGACTCGGATGTCGATATACCCCTAACTCTTCCTTTGTTGCCGGTTCGGGATGTTGTGATTTTTACCGACATGCTTCTTCCGCTTTTTGTTGGGCGTGAAAAATCGGTCCGTGCCGTCGAAGAGGCGATAAGCAAGGATAGATTTTTACTGCTTGTCACACAAAAGGATCCGAGCATTGAGAATCCACAGCCGGATGATATTTTCATGGTCGGGACGGTTGGTCGAATTCTGCGCATGTTGAAGCTTCCTGATGGACGCGTCAAAGCACTTGTACAGGGTGTTGCCAAGGCAAGGATTATTAAATACGTTCGAAAGCGTTCTGTGTATCGGGTAAACATTGAAACCATAACGGAAATCCCTGTAGAAGAAACCAACTTGGAAACTGAAGCACTTATGCGAAATATCCGGGAACAATCGGAGAAGATTCTTGCGCTTCGAGGAGAACTGACCAGTGATGTTACCGGGATTTTGGACAGCATCGATGATCCAGGTAAACTTGCTGATCTTGTGGCTTCGAATCTAAGATTAAAAATTGAGGAGTCCCAGACAGTACTCGAACTCATTGATCCCATGGAACGCCTTAAAAAGGTGAACGATTTACTTTCACGTGAACTGGAACTTTCATCCGTGCAGGCGAAGATACAATCCGATGTAAAGGACGAAATATCAAAAAGCCAGCGCGACTACTTTTTAAGGGAACAGGTGCGGGCGATTCATAGAGAACTCGGTGAGTTTGATGAAAAAGCACAGGAATTAGAAGATTACAAAAAAAAGATAAAACGTGTCAAGATGTTGAAAGTAGCTGAGGAAGAGGCCTTAAGGCAGTTAAAGCGCCTGGAACAGATGCATCCTGATGCTGCCGAATCTTCCGTAGTGCGAACTTACCTGGACTGGTTGGTCGATATGCCCTGGAGCAAATCAACCAAAGATGGCATCAATATCAAAAACGCCAAGAAGGCACTTGATAGTGACCACTATGGACTGGATAAAGTTAAAGATCGAGTGTTGGAATATCTAAGTGTTCGAAAGCTAAACCCCAAAATGAAAGGCCCGATTCTTTGCTTTGTCGGACCGCCGGGAGTGGGGAAAACTTCGCTGGGGCAAGCAATTGCCCATGCCATGAAACGTAAATTTATCAGGATATCTCTGGGAGGCATACGCGATGAGGCGGAGATCCGGGGACATCGCCGAACTTATATCGGTGCTATGCCTGGACGTATTTTGCAAGGCTTGAAACAGTGTGGTACCAACAATCCTGTTTTCATGATGGACGAGATTGACAAACTCGGTGCTGATTTTCGTGGTGATCCTTCTTCAGCCCTTTTAGAAGCCCTTGATCCGGAGCAAAATTCAGATTTTAGCGATCATTACCTTAACTTGCCCTTTGATCTTTCCAAGGTCATGTTTATTCTCACCGCCAATTTTACAGATACCATCCCGTCTGCCCTTCTGGACAGGATGGAGGTGATTGCCCTTGCCGGCTATACAGAAGAGGAAAAGCTGGTAATTGCTGAAAGACATCTAATGCCGCGTCAGATCAAAGAAAATGGATTAAAGGCCGGAACCATATCCTTTAGTTCTGGTGCTATTCGACTTATCATAACGGAATACACATCGGAAGCGGGGCTAAGGAACCTCGAGCGGGGAATCGGAGCCATTTGCCGTAAAGTGGCACGTAAAAAGGCCGAAGGAGATAAAGGACCTTTCAGGATAACGAAAAGCAGCCTTCAAAATTATCTGGGTGTGCCCAAATATTCTCCCGAGATGGATCAGGAAAATAGCCAGATCGGATTATCTACCGGACTCGCCTGGACGCAAGCCGGCGGGGAGGTTTTATATGTTGAGGCCTCTTTATTCGCCGGTAAGGGGGACTTGATCATCACCGGGCAATTGGGAGATGTCATGCAGGAGTCCGCAAGGGCGGCTGTTAGTTATGCCAGGGCTAATCTTCCTTGTTTCGGCATTAAAGAAGACTTTTTTGAAAATGTGGATGTTCATATTCACGTTCCGGCAGGTGCGATACCAAAGGATGGCCCTTCGGCAGGTGTCGCAATGGCAATTGCACTTATTTCCGCACTCACAAAAAAGCCGGTTTCGAAAGACATTGCCATGACGGGTGAAATAACGATTAGGGGCCGGATTCTGCCCATAGGGGGGTTGAAAGAAAAATCATTGGGCGCTTTAAGGGCTGGTATTCACACGGTCATCATTCCCGAGAAGAATAAAAAGGATCTGGTTGAGATTCCGCCGAATGTAAAACGAAAAATCAAATTTATTTCGGTGAAACACACAGATGAAGTCCTTCCCCTTGCCATTCTGGAAAAGAATGCGGGGCAAAGCGTAGATGGCCTATGAAAATACTGGCTGTTGATACGGCTACAAAGAGCTGTAGTGTCGGGATCGTGGATAAAGATTCCCTGTTGGTTGAATTGACCTTGTCCACCGGTCAAACCCATTCAAAACATTTAACGGAGATGATCGACAGGGCAATTGGTTTGTCGGGGCTTACGATATCTGGTCTGGATGGGTTTGCAGTAACGATGGGCCCTGGAAGTTTCACCGGGCTACGCATCGGAATAAGCTCGGTAAAAGGGCTTGTTGTGGGAACCGGTAAACCGCTTGTGGGAGTCTCGACACTTGATGCGCTTGCAATGCAGGCGGCTTTTTCTTCCTACCTTGTCTGCCCTCTTTTAGATGCTCGTAAAGGGGAGGTCTATTTTTCTCGATATCGGTTTGTGGATGGCACTTTGAAAAAGGAATTGGTAGAGGGAGTTTTTTCTCCTCTCAAAGTTGTTGATGACATTAACGAGCCGTGCCTGTTCATAGGTGATGGCGCTTTACTTTATCAAAATGCAATTATCCGTAAAATGGGCAAACTTGCACATTTTGTACCCCCTGGCCAAAATGCGATTCGGGCGTCCACCGTGGCATATATCGCCATGGATCGATTCGTGAAGAAAGAAACAGACGATGTTGCCCATTTTGTACCTCATTATATTCGAAAATCCGATGCAGAAATGAACTTAGGAAAAACAGAATAATGACATCAAATTCGGTTAAAATCCAACGATTGGGACCCTATGCATAAAATTCCGGTTATCATTGACAATACCATTTGATTAAAGTATATAAAAAAATTTTATGTTGACAATCTGTACACCTCACTATTTTTGAGGAAATTAGGCCCAGCATGGATAAATTTTCCTGGTCCGACAGGCCCGGTCAAATCGCATTTCCTGTGGCCAGCGCAGGATACCCTTTGATATTTGCGGCTGCCTTTGTCACAGCGGTATTGGCCTTGCTGGCGCTTGTGCTCCCGGCCCTGTGTGGTCTGATTGTGACCTTTTTTATTTGCTATTTTTTCAGGGATCCGGATCGGGTTATCCCCAGAAAAAAAGGAGCTGTGGTTTCACCTGCGGATGGAAAGGTAATTGCAGCAGGAACAATAAATAATACTAAGTTTTTTGAAGGTCCGTGTATAAAGATCAGCATCTTCATGTCGGTATTTAATGTACATGTCAATCGTATTCCGCATGAAGGGGTCGTAAAAAAAATCAGCTACCATCCCGGAAAATTTTTTTCCGCAAATCTTGATAAAGCTTCAGAATATAATGAACACAATGCTATTTTTATTGAAACCGAAGAAGGAAAAAAAATGTGCGTGGTCCAGATTGCGGGTTTAATTGCAAGACGCATTATTTGTAGAATCCAGAAAGACGACAGGCTGTCCCGCGGACAACGCTTCGGTATGATATGTTTTGGATCACGCCTTGATGTTTATTTACCGGCTGGCACAAAATTGAACGTGACGGTTGGGGATAAGATAAAATCAGGGGCATCTGTTTTGGGATATTTGGTATGAAAAAAAATTATGAATTCGAAAAAAAGAAGAAACTTCGACGGGGGATTTTTATTCTGCCGAATATTTTTACATCCCTCAATCTTTTCTGTGGTTTTTTGTCGATTATTGCTTCCATAGACGGCAAATTTATTACCGCCGCGGTTGTGATTATTATTGCCGGCGTGTTTGACTGGCTGGACGGCAAAATTGCCAGAGCGACTAACACTACCAGCAAATTCGGTGTTGAATATGACTCTCTGGCGGATCTTATTTCCTTTGGTCTTGCTCCTGGATTAATGATGTATCTGTGGGCCCTTAAACCGCTTGGACGGATCGGATGGCTGGCGGCATTCCTTTTTATGGCTTGCGGAACGCTTCGCCTAGCCCGATTTAACACTCAGGTCGGTACGATCAGCACGGATCACTTTGTGGGGCTTCCGATACCCGCGGGTGCAGGAATGAATGCGGTGACGGTTTTGCTTTGTCTAAAATTAGGTATCGGAAACAATGTAAACCCGATTGTCATTTTAATTATGCTCTATGTTCTTTCCTTCCTGATGGTAAGTACAATAAGATACAACAGTTTCAAAAAACCGGAGTTGTTTAAAAAGATGAATTTCAACGTACTGGTTGCAACCATTCTGATATTGATTTTTATTGCTGCTCAGCCATCCATTGCCCTTTTTCTCCTGGGGTTTGCATATGTCACTTCGGGTCCTCTCTCCTTTGTATGGCATTATAGGAAAATAAGACAGAAAAAAGCCGAAATCCGTAAAACAGACAAACACTGGGAGACTTTTACTTAACAAGGTCTTTGGTTTTAAGTCTTCGCTGTTTTTGCTCGCTTAAAAATGAAAGCGGGTTTTGTTTTAAGGTAGTCTCAGATTATGTCAAAAATATACAAAATTGCCGTCATTCCGGGTGATGGTACAGGCCCGGAAGTTATATCTGAGGGCATAAAAGTGCTCACGACGGTTAGCGCAAGTTGCGATTTTAATTTGAACTTTACGCATTACAATTTAGGCGGTGAGCACTACCAGAAAACTGGAGAGATCTTGCCGGAAAGTGTTCTTGAATCACTATCCGAATCAGATGCAATATATTTGGGGGCCATTGGTCACCCGGATGTAAAGCCGGGTATTCTGGAGAAGGGCATTCTTTTGAAACTCAGGTTTTATTTTGACCAGTTCATCAACTTAAGACCGATTAAACTTTATGAAGGCGTTAACACGCCAATAAAGGACAAGAGCCCCGAGGATATAGATTTTGTAGTGGTACGTGAAAATACCGAAGGGCTTTATTGCGGTGCCGGTGGTTTTTTAAAGCGTGGAACCTCTGATGAAGTAGCCATACAGGAATCCATCAACACCCGGAAAGGTGTAGAAAGGTGCATCCGGTACGCCTTTAGATATTGCCAGAAAAGGAACAAGGCCAAAAAATTGACCCTGTGTGGTAAGACCAATGTACTGACCTTTGCTTTTGACCTGTGGGAGCGTGCCTTTAACGAAGTTGCCCAAGAGTATCCCGATATTGAAACAGATTATGCCCACATTGATGCTACTTGCATGTGGATGGTAAAGAATCCGGAGTGGTTCGATGTGATTGTCACGGATAACATGTTTGGGGACATCATTACCGATTTGGCTGCCATGATTCAGGGGGGAATGGGAATTGCTGCGGGTGCCAATATTAACCCTGATGGGGTTTCGATGTTTGAACCGATTGGTGGGTCGGCCCCGAAATACACGGGAAAACAAGTAGTAAATCCTATCGCCGCTATTTCGGCGGCGCAGATTATGCTTGAGACAATCGGGGAACAAAAGGCCGCTGCTTTTGTGGAGGAGGGTATCACCAAAGTGTTGCGTGACGATCTGAAAGATGTTGCAGCAGGTAAAATGGGATATACAACCAAAGAGGTTGGAGATCTGGTGGCAGATTATATTGCAAAAAGCACATCGAGATAAGGCCTGTGGGATTGTACAAGGAGGTTGGTATAAAAAGGATTGTAGTCTCCACATACCAGGCTGTATCCGGGACCGGGAAAAAGGCCATTGACGAACTTTTTGATCAGACCCGATCCATGATTCATTTTCTTGATTATGAAAAGAAGATTTATCCCCACAGGATCGCGTTTAACTGTCTTCCCCATATCGATGTATTTCAAGAAAACGGTTATACCAAGGAAGAGATGAAGATGGTCAACGAGACCAAAAAGATATTTGAGGATCCATTCATAGGAATTACGGCGACCACGGTACGGGTGCCGGTCTTTTATTGCCATTCGGAATCGATCAATGTGGAGACCGAAGAACATATCTCAGCAGCGAATGTGAGAGCTTTGTTTGAAAAAGCGCCCGGCGTTAAAATTGTGGATGATCCTGGAAACAACCTTTATCCGCTTGCAATTGACGCTGCTGGTCAGGATTTGAGGTGGGTTGGTCGTATCCGAAACGACGAATCGATTCCAAATGGTATTAACATGTGGGTCGTTGCCGACAATATCAGAAAGGGCGCTGCAACCAACGCGGTTCAGATAGCAGAAATTCTCGCAAAGGAATATTTATAAGGAGTTTAAATTTGGAGCGAGTTCCGATTACACGGGAAGGTTATGAAAACCTTAAAAAAGAGCTGGAACATCTTATAAAAGACGAACGGCCTAAGAATATCCTTGCGATTGAAGAGGCCCGCGCCCATGGGGATATTAGCGAAAATGCAGAATTTGAAGCTGCCAAAGAACGTCAGGCTTTTATTGACGGGCGGTTAACCGATTTAAAATATAAGTTGTTGGCTGCAGATATTATCGATCCGGATACGCTTCCTAAGGATCGGGCTGTATTCGCTTGTACGGTGGTGGTTGAGAATGTCGATACAGGTGAGTCCCTCAAATATCAGTTGGTTGGTCCAGATGAATCAAATATTGAGAAAGGACGTATTTCCGTTTCTTCCCCCCTTGGAAAGTTAATTATCGGTAAAAAAACAGGAGATGAGATCATCCTGAACGCACCGGGTGGAAAAAGGTGTTATGAATTGATCGACATTCTATAGGTCGAGATCGATCGAAGCGTTAAATAGTAAATTATGATGGTTTCGTAAAAAGCCTGAAAAGAGTCCAATTTATTATTCAGCGAAATAAACAAATAACGTTTTACAGAAGGATGGAGGTTTTTCTTTGGCACGCATTACAATAGAAGATTGCTTGAAACGTGTACCCAACCGATTTTTGTTGGTCCACATGGCCGCAAAACGTGTAAGACAAATCCGTGAGGGGCATGAATACTTGGTAAGTTCACCCAAAAATGAGGATATTGTCGTTTCTCTGCGAGAAATTGCTGCAGGGAAGGTACTTCTCAAAAAAGAGTTAGAAAATGAAGTAGATGAACAAGTAGATGAAAAAGTAGACGAACAAGCAGATGAGCAAGTAGATGAACAAGTAGATGAACAAGTAGAGAAAGGAACAGAGGAAGAAGTAGAGAAAGAAGAATAACGCGCGAAATATTTCAGAGAATTCTTACCGATGGCTTCATATACATACAAGGCGCTGAACAGAGGCGTTGGCAAAGCCTTACACCGGTATGATATGATATCCAATGGGGACCGAATCGCAGTTGGTCTTTCAGGAGGGAAAGACAGCCTTGTTCTTTTGTGGATTTTAAATGAACGTCAGTCCCGTGTTCCCATAAGATATGAACTGTTTCCGATTTACATCGATCCCGGTTTTGAAGGGGGATTCGGTGATTCCTTGAAGAACTACTGCAGCAAAATGGGGTATTCATTCAGAGTAGAGTATACGGATTATGGAATCATAGGCCATAGTTCCCAAAATCTGGAAAATCCCTGTTTCTTATGTTCAAGGTTGCGGAGGAAGCGCCTTTTTGAAATCACGGCTGAATTGGAATGCGATAAGCTAGCCCTCGGCCATAACAAAGATGATATCATAGAAACGCTTTTTTTAAATATGTGCTATGCAGGTGAAATTAGTACCATGGTGCCTTCCCAGTCTTTCTTCCAAAATAAAATCACCGTGATAAGGCCCTTGGCCTTTGTTGATGAGGATAGCATACGGCGATTTTCGATTGAAATGGGTTTTCCTGATTTTATCAATACGTGTCCGTCCGCAACGAATTCTAAAAGGCAGGAGATAAAAACACTTTTAAATCAGCTTTATAAAAGCAATCGAAAAATAAAGGGGAATATCTTCAGGTCCATGAGCAATGTTAACAAAGATTATCTTTTAAAATAACACTCAACGAGCAGTTTGCAGAGGGGAGCTTACTTAGTGTCCATCCAGAAACGGTCTTTTTGCCCGATCTCGGCGTTATGCTCAAAATTTTATCCTCGGAATATCAACTATATGCCTGCGGTAAAAATTTTTGTAGGCCTTGATCTCGAACAAAAATCCTCGTTTCTGGACGGACACTAGATAGCGCCTGGAAGAAATAGACCATCCCGATCAGATTCTGATACGATTATTAACAAATCGGTAATGCTCCCTAAAAAGTTTAGACTATGAAGGACATCCAGAACCAGCGTGACCACCGCAATATACCCATAGACAAGGTCGGAATAAAAAATCTTCGTTATCCCATAACAGTTCGAGACAGGAGGGACGGATATCAACATACGGTGGCTTCGATAAACATGTATGTGGCATTGCCCCATAAATACAAGGGCACCCACATGAGTCGTTTTGTTGAAATGCTCCATTTGATTCAGCCGGAAGTTTCTTTAGAAAAATTTTCAGCTATCCTTGATCAGATGAAAACGCATTTGAATGCGGCTTCCGCACATATTGAAATAACGTTTCCTTATTTTATTGAAAAAAAAGCCCCGATCAGCAGTTCAGCGGGCCTTATGGATTATACCTGCAGAATTGTCGGAACGAGCCATACCGATGATAAGGTCGATCTGATTTCAGAAGTCATCGTCCCCATTTCTTCAGTCTGCCCGTGTTCGAAGGAGATTAGTGAATTCGGTGCTCATAACCAACGGGGCGAGGTGCGGCTTAGCACGCGGTTTAAAAAGTTTATATGGATGGAAGACATGATTGAGCTGGTGGAAGAATCAGCCTCCTGTGATGTGTACTCTGTTTTGAAGCGTGTTGATGAAAAGTGTGTGACCGAAAAGGGGTTCAAAAACCCAAAATTTGTTGAAGATATCGTTCGGGATATTGCGGAAAAATTGAATAAGGACGAAAACATAACTTGGTTTTCAGTTAGCGCTGAAAATTTCGAATCGATCCATAATCATAGTGCTTTTGCTCATATCACGAGCGGTGAACCTGCGAACACATACTCTCTTTAAATGTTAATGCACCTGATTTATAGTTCTGAAAATACTATCTACAACCGGTTTAATTGTTTTCCCCGGCGTATTTAAGAGTATCACAAAGCGGTATAGGGCACCATTCCCCCTATCGATATAACCCACCCGAGTTTTAACGCCGCTCAAGGTCCCCGTCTTGTAGAACGATCCATTCACACAGGGCATGAGTTTGTGGTATGGCTCAAAATTTACAAGAATTTCATACAGTTGTCTTGCAGAAAGTCGGTTGTCTTTTGATATTCCCGAACCCTCAACCATATGAATACCACCTATTTTTAACACTTTTTCTGCATACATTGATGTTGCGCGAACGCCCTTTTCAAGAGTTCCCGGTGGATCATAAACCTTAGCGCCGGTGGCAATGAGAATCTGATTGGCCATAAAGTTGTTTGAATGATCCAGAAGTTTAGCAATCACTTCTTCCAGCGAGAATCTTGAAAGATATCTGAAAATGAGCGCATCCGTTTTTCCCTTTACGCGTCCTCTCCTGATTTTACCATTTGATTTTATACCTTTTTCTTTGAAGAAATAAGAAATGAGGTGCCCGGCGTAAAGCACGAATTCGTTATTCTGCGAGGAAAGAATAATTCTTCCTTCGTTGAGTTGAGATTTAATTATTCTTTTTTGTACAAATGGTAAGAGTGGCGTTTGAGTTTCAGAGCTGATGAAGTTACCGTTTGGGGCGTGTTTAAAATAAACCGTATTGAAGTTAACGCAAAGGGCGCCATTGGGTGCATCATAAGGCTCGAAGGATGAAGTTACACCGGGAATTACGATCGGGTGATGAAAGTATGAATCATCCAAAACAAGGTCGTTGAATTTTTCAAGCCTGTGCCCCATGAACCCGGCAATTTCATGCAGAACTTCTGATATCAGAAGAGGATCACCATATCCTTTTACCTTAAGATGTTTATTTTTATCGAGATAAAATTCAGTGGCAAAGCGATAATCGGATCCCAGATAATACAGGGCCGCTAGAGAGGTCAATGTTTTCAAGGTTGACGCAGGAACAAGCTTTTTACCGGCATTTTTCGAAAAAAGAATCTTGCCCTGGGGATCGGCAATTAGGACGGCGTCTTGATTCCCAATGAGATACTGCAAATCCGTAAGGCTTGCGCCATGGAGGTTTTCTGGCTGTGGAAAGAAAAAAACACCAAAAAACAGCAGCGCAAAACAGAGGAAAGTTTTAAAAGATATTTTGGTTTCGTTTTTGCAAGGCATAATTTTTATGCTACAGGAAAAATATGTAACTTCTCAATATGTTCCGGTAGGCCCGCTACGCCATCCGCTAATTTTTTTCAATACGGCCAAAACTTGCCGTTAAGGGCGCCTAACAGTGCCCCGCTCATGGGATCTAAAATGAGTGTGTCGCTTAGCACAAACAGACTACAATCAACAATTTATGCTGTTCGGGGCACTGTAAGCCGCCCTAAACGGCTTCAAACAGTTGCCCGCTTTGAAAAAAAATACCGGATGACTCCGCTGGTAGGTTTAACCATAAGTTTTTGAGAAGTTACAAAATCTTTTCTTCTAAAAGATGGCTTTGTTACCTTTGCGCTTATACGGTAGAAAATTACCACCTGCTTTCCAAAATAAATGTCACCGGCCCGTCATTGATCAGGGATACATCCATCATGGCACGGAATTGGCCGGTTTGGGCTGAAACCCCCTTCTGCCGAACCTGGTTGATAAAATTTTCGTAAAGCGCATTGGCCTTTTCCGGTTCGGCGGCTTCGACAAAAGAGGGGCGTCTGCCCTTTCGGCAGTTACCCAGTAAAGTGAACTGGGATACAACTAGCATTTCACCGTTTATCTCGATCAGAGACTTATTCATCTTGCTGTTTTCATCCTCAAAAACCCTTAAATTCAGGATTTTTTCCACCAGATAGTCGACATCTCGAGTCTCATCCGTTTTTGCGACCCCTAAAAGCACCAGGAGTCCTTTGCCGATTTCGGCGATCACCTTTTTATCGATGGAAACTGAACTCTTTTTTACCCGCTGGACGACTGCACGCATAATCCACTGTTTCGATGAGTTTAAAATTTGCGGGCCTATAAACAATTTTAATGAGAATCCAGGTCGAAGGGTCCTTCGCCTCCCAAGCGTGAAAAACTCGGGCTAAACTGACTGTAAAACCATTCGACTTTCACCTTCCACCTTGTTTTTGTTTATAGATCCGAAAATTTATGAATTTGTAAAAAGACGAATTCATCATACAAAGGATCTTGGAAAAAGATCTCTTTTCAGATTTTATTCCCCCTTCGAGACCGGATTCACTCTTAACTTTCCCGGTTTATCCGGTTTAGAAATAGCAGAGACCAACCCGGTTACATTCGATCAGTACATCATCCGGTATCCAGAATCAAGGATCTGTCTAAAGGGTGATGCCATTTTGTTATTTTTTTCAGAATGATTTTGAATACAGAAATCGAAAAAAAGGTGTGTTTATATTGTTTTTCAGGGAAAAGAACGATATCCGTTCCTTATATTTACCATATGGCTGTTGAAGTGGACTGAGACATTAAAAAGGATTTAAAATTGTGGAAACATTTTATGACTGCATACCCTGTTTTATCCGTCAGGCGGTCGACGCTGTGAGGCTTGCAACTCATGACGCAAGGATACAGGAAGAGGTCCTTCGCGGTGTTCTTCGCGCCGCCAGCGAAATGGATCTTCAAAAATCTCCACCGGTGATGGCGCAGCAAATCCACCGTTTGATCCGCAGGCTTTCCAGCTGTGATGACCCCTACAAAGAACTTAAAGACCGCTTTAACCGGTACGCATTGGATCTATATCCAGAGCTCAGGCAACGGATTGACAATGCTTCCAATCCACTTGAAACAGCCGTTCGCTTTGCGATTGCCGGTAATATAATTGATTTCGGTGTAAGCAATAAGTTGGATAGGATTGATCTGTCCAAGACGATTGAGCAGGCATTGCCAGAACCATTGTTTGGCGAGATAGAAGAACTATATTATGCCATCGCTTTAGCCAAAAAGATCCTCTACCTGGGTGACAATGCCGGAGAAATCGTTTTTGATCGTTTACTGATAGAGGAGTTACCTGCAGATAAGATAACTTTTGTTGTAAAAGGCAGTCCTATTATTAACGATGCCACCATGGCCGATGCCAGGGCTACGGGGATGACGGATGTTGTTAATGTTATTGATAACGGTTCAGATGCGCCGGGGACGATAATAGAAGAATGTTCGGATACATTGAAACAACTTTTCACTGATGCCGACCTGATTATCGCCAAAGGGCAGGGTAATTATGAAACCCTCACGGATGTTAATAAAAACATTTTTTTTATCCTTAAAGCAAAGTGTCCTGTAATTGCAAAACATCTCGGCTGTGAGGTGGGAAGCTTTGTTGTTCGGCAAGCACTGAGAGACACGTAGGGGGGAAAAAGATTTCGCGCCGGCGTTTGTTTTGTATTCTTGACAAGCATCTGAGATATAAGTAGTGTCCGTCCAGAAACGAGGATTTTTGTTCGAGATCAAGGCCTGCGAAAAATTTTACCGCAGGCATATAGTTGATATTCCGAGGATAAAATTTTAAGCATAACGCCGAGATCGGGCAAAAAGACCGTTTCTGGATGGGCACTAAGTAGTTTGTCAAACAGGGCCAATTGTTTAA
>JAFDFH010000159.1 GCA_019309945.1 Deltaproteobacteria bacterium | reverse complement strand
TCGGGCACTAGATACGTAGGCAACGGTTTTTTTCTGTCTACCCAAACGGTCAGAGTGTTTTAAGGTAGGCGATGATTGCATCAAGTTCTTCTTTTTTTAATTGATCGAATGGTGGCATCTGATTATAAGGTGATATAATCTGTTTTCGAATATTATCTTCAGTCGCCGGCCATCCGCTTACCTGTAGTTTTTCCCACTTGCCAATTCCCTTTAAACCCGGCCCAAATTTGGTTTCGTTACTATCGTTGTAGTGACAGCCGGAACAATTTTGGCTGAATATGGTGGCCCCTTGGGCGACTAAAGGAGTTACTTCCTTTTGAGTGGAAATTTCGGCGTTTTTGGGGCCATAAACCAGTTCGCCGCCAAAATAACCAATAAACACAACAGTTATTAAAGCACAAGTAAGGCTTAGAAACGAAAAAAGAGTTGAACGTGAACGGCTCAGTACAAAGATAATAAGTAAAATGATTAACAAAAAAGCCAAACACAGCTTTATTTTGATTGGCGTCAGCATTACACCGGCATAAAATTGTTGCCAATCCAAAATTCCGGCAATAATTGTGGGTATTGTACCAATCAGGGCCAGGGCACCGCAATGATGAGCCGTCCGACCCCATGTTTCTTTTTTAAAAAGTAGGGCGCACAGGTAAAACAACCAAGCACCGATTACCAGACCCACGGGTATGTGGGTCAGTGCTGGATGCAATGGATGGGTGTACCCTATACTCACCATTATTTGATAAATGGATTTTATCATGGAATTGCCTTTTTAGCATCATTGCTTAATTCTAATAACCTGAGCCAGTTTCAAAACGTTTCAGTTTGTTCAAGGTCAAGGAAGGCGATCCGCCTGATGTGGATTAACCACAGGAATACATTGAGTATTTCGAGGATTAAAATTTGAGCCTGACGCAGAAGTTGAGCAAAAAGGGGTGTTTTGCAAAGGTTTCACAGTCTAACCAAACCTTTTGAAAACTTCCACACGTCTGAAAGCCATTTGTTAAAGACATTTCATTTTATCTACGCGACAGAAAAATAGAAATTCATTTCACCGGAATGCAAGTATCCTCATACTGGGCATCGGTAGATATTAACGGACATTATGATTTGATCACTGTATGAGGGTAATGAAGTTTTAGATGCTCTTTTGGGGGTGAATGCTGATTACAATTATTAAAATTTAGGACCTTTTGTCAATAGTTGATCAAACCTGTAGGAGCAAGGCCGGTTGACCAATGAGAGTGATGTAAACAAAACACAGCTTGAATATCGTATTATTTGAAATCTACATTTAAATTATGTTATTGAAATGCCCTAAAATTGCAGGTATATTCCCCAATCTGTAAAAATATTAAAGGCAATTTAAGGTAAACGTATGAGCTTTAAAAACGAGAACCCAAAGGATCCTATCGGATGCGATTTGGCACCGGATATTCAGTTAAATTTGAATGTTAGAGGATTGTCTCCATCTGCGACAGTAGCGATTAATGAACGATCTGATCAACTCCGAACGCAAGGACTCAGAATCTATAAAATGGGCCTTGGGCAGTCACCCTTCCCTGTACCTGATATCATTGTTGATGAATTAAAGCAAAACGCTTTTCAAAAAGCCTATCTTCCGGTTAAAGGTTTGCCGGAGCTTCGGCATGCTATTGCTGAACATCATATCCGTGAATTCGGGATTGATTGTACCGCAAATGATGTACTTATTGGCCCAGGTTCCAAAGAACTGATGTTTATCCTGCAGCTCGTATATTATGGTGACATCGTGATACCAACACCTGCCTGGGTATCATATGCACCACAAGCTCAGATTATCGGCCGTCAAGTAAGGTTTTTGCATACTCACCGTGAAAATGGTTGGCGATTGACCCCTGAACAGTTAGACACACTTTGTAAATCTGATCCGTCCCGCCCCCGCATTCTCGTTTTAAACTATCCCTCCAACCCGACAGGAACAACCTATAGCCAGGACGAGTTGAAAGCTATTGCTAAGATTGCAAACAAATATCGTGTGATTGTTCTTTCAGATGAAATTTACGGCAAACTGCATCATGCCGGCAAACATCATTCCATTGTCCCCCTCTATCCGGAGGGAACCATTTTTAGCGGTGGACTCAGCAAATGGTGCGGAGCAGGTGGCTGGCGTTTAGGATTATTCGTATTTCCAACATGTCTTAGATGGCTTCAGGATGCAATGGCGGCGGTTGCCAGTGAAACCTTTACGTCAACAAGCGCTCCAATACAATATGCGGCCGTGAAGGCGTTTCAGGAGAGCGAAGATATCGATCGGTATCTCTATCAAGCGAGGAGAATTTTGCGGTCAATTGGAAGCAAGCTCGTTTCCTTATTAAAAAATGTAGGGGTCGAAGTTCCTTTGCCACAGGGAGGATTTTATTTATTTCCAGATTTTAAAAAATATAGAGAAAAGCTCAGGATCACGACAAGCCCTGAATTTTGTGAACACCTACTGCAAGAAACGGGGGTCGCCATCCTTCCTGGTAGAGATTTCGGCAGGGCCCCGGAAGAGATGACCGCTCGTTTAGCCTATGTCAACTTTGACGGTAAAAAAGCTCTCGAGGCCGCAAGTCAAATTCCAGATGAACAATCTCTCAATGATGATTTCCTTTACGCCTATTGCGCCGAACCTTTAAATGCCGTTGAAAAACTTTGCAACTGGCTTAAAAGCCTTTAATAATTTTGTGTGTAATGGAAGAAAACACCTTTTTGGTTCCGGTTCGCCCGGAATAGGAGGAATAAGATGAAGATA
The DNA here is from genome assembly GCA_019309945.1 of Deltaproteobacteria bacterium. Lineage (GTDB taxonomy): Bacteria > Desulfobacterota > Desulfobacteria > Desulfobacterales > JAFDFH01 > JAFDFH01. The sequence continues at coordinate 3,492 of JAFDFH010000159.1, read as the reverse complement.
ATAGAAACAGCATTAGAACAAGGACGTCACATGCTCTCAGAGTATGAATCCAAGAAAGTTCTGGCATCCTATCAAATCCCGGTAACCAAAGAAATAGAGGTTGATAGCGTCGAAGGTCTCGTCAAGGCGACTCAAGACATCGGTTACCCGGTTGTTTTAAAAGGATGCGCATCCGAAATCGCCCACAAGACTGAAAAAGACCTCATTCAGGTGGACATCCGAAATGATGATGAAGCCCGGATTGCATTTGAAAAAATAAAGGCAGGCATGAACGGAATAGAGGCTACCGTTTTGGTCCAGGAGATGGTCAAAGGGCAGCGGGAACTGGTAATCGGTCTCACGCGTGACGCCCAATTCGGCCCATGCGTTATGTTCGGTCTGGGAGGAATATTTACCGAAATTTTGAAAGATATTTCATTTCGCGTCGCCCCCCTAGAAAAACGCGATGCCCTGGAGATGATGCAGGAGATCAAAGGACATAAAATACTGGGTGCCGTTCGTGGCATGGAAGCCGCCGACCTGGATCAGTTGTGTGAAATCCTCATTCGGGTTGGGCAAATCGGCCTGGATCACGAGGAGATCAAAGAGGTGGATATCAATCCGGTAATTCTTGCCAAGGGTAAACCCGTTGCTGTGGATGCTTTAATCGTATTGGAGCGCAACAGATAGCGCATTCCCCGCTCCGATGGATTGGTACGGTGGGGTTCACACGTGACAGGAGGGAATTCAATGGAAAAATTTAACGTCGAGATATTCAAGCCGTACGCATTTGAAGTTGGGCAAAAAATCCGCATTGAAGGCGGCCCCCGTAATGGTGACTGGGAAGTCATCGGAATTACGGATCGCAAAGTCAAACTGCGCTGCCCCATCTCGCTAAAAGAATTTGAATGGAATCGTTTCTGCTATTTTGTTGAAAACCGCCAGGCCGAGCCATGGCCTCAACACGATTAGCCGACCATTTCCAGCTAGCATGTGGCAACCAGAAAAAATCCAAAGAGCATACAAAATGCCACGAGGAGTCTGTATTTGCCGTAGGGCTCTTTCAGCGCCTTCCATCCGGTTAAAACCGCCAATAGTACACTCGATTGACGCAGAGTGACAATATAGCTCACGTTTTCGGTCTGCATTACATGCAGAATTAAACTATAAGATATCATGGTACCAATAGCCGCTATCAGTGCCAAGGGCCATTCCTTCCGCAATACGGGCCTGATTTTTAATTCATGGCGAAATCCGAGATATAATCCAAAAAGCAGATAACAGACTGTATATTGAAGAATAAAAAACACGGGAGCATGGAATCCGTTCTTAATTTCCGTGATACGGCTCATTGCAACCATCGCGGCCTTGTCGATGATCGTGTAAGTAACAACCGCCCCCAGCGTTACGAAAGCCCATATACTGTCTTTTTGTTTGAGGGAAAACATCAGCTTTCGGGGTTCGGAAAGAAATTGCCCTCTAACCTGCAGGAAGAACACGCCGGTCACGACGATGGCAATCCCCAGGGACCCCCTGATCGATATCGTTTCCCCGAGCGTCAAAAATGCGGCGATGGGTACAAAGGCAGGCGCGGAACGAGCAATCGGATACACATAAGACATATCGCCCACTTCATAAGCTGAACTGAGGGCCAAAATATAAACAGCATGGATAATCCCTGAAAAAAAAATGTATGCCCAGATTTCATATGACACGGATCTTACAGGGATGATCATTAAGGCAACAAGGCTAAGCGGCATTAAAGTGGCGCCTTTCAGGAGGGAGAATACCTTGGGATTGTCGCTGGATTTTGTTAAAAAGTTCCAGCCAACATGAATTGCGGCGGATAAAATGACGAGAATGATAGATATCGGAGCCATAAACCCATTTAATCCGAAATATAAAATCGAGTTTTTTCGTCGTATAGAGCCAGTTTCAAAACGTTTCAGTTTGTTCAAGGTCAAGAACGGCAAACATTTTAACCACAGGAATACATTTAGTATTTCGAGGATTAAAATTTGAGCCGGACGCAGAGATTGGGCAAAATGGGACGTTTTGAAATTGGCTCGTATAGACTCAGCGTCTCTTCAACTGTATATTTTAGTTGTCGGCCAAAATGCAGTATTCACAACTGACAGGTTTTTAAAACTTGCGCAACAATATATTATTTTCATTTTTTTACGGGACATAATGTGGTATCAAGTATCCCGTTTCGATCGCATGCAACTTAAAACCTCCTTTTTACTAAGCTGTCATACGTCTTTTCTAAAACTAGCAAAGTATGGGTCAAGAATTTTATATTCTATGTGTCGGTTATGTCTTAGGTTTTTACATGGCCTGGAACATCGGCGCCAATGATGTGGCCAATTCCATGGCATCCGCAGTGGGTGCCAAGGCCATCACGCTTCGCCAGGCAGTATTTATCGCTGGAATTTTAAATGTTGTCGGCGCGGCGTTTATCGGGTCCCATGTGACCGATACGATCCGCAAGGGGATTGTCTCAACGGAAGTTTTACAAGATCCGCATTTGGCGCTCATTGGCGCCTTTTCAGCACTTCTGGCCGCAGCCCTGTGGGTCAGCTTTGCCACCTGGAAGTCCCTGCCCGTATCCACCACCCACTCGATTGTGGGTGCCATGATCGGTTATGGTATCATGGCAGGCGGATTTTCAGTCATCAAATGGGGCAAACTCACCGCCGTGATAATGAGCTGGATCATCTCTCCGGTTTTCAGTTTGATTATCGGTTTTATCATGTTTAAAGTGATCACAAAATTAATAATATCCAAAAGGGATTCCTTTTCAAAGGCATTGAAATTATCACCCTTCTTTATTGGGCTGACCTGCTTCATCGTTGTATTGTCCTTTCTGTTTAAAACGCCTCTGGGACAAAAGTTGTCCATCGAAACTCCGAATGCTTTGGTTATCGCACTGCTTATGGCAGCACTGATAGGAATCATCTGTAAGAAAATATTAAGCCGTTTTATCAAAAAGAACGGCATCAATGGAACGGAAGAGATCTTCAGGCGCATCCAGATCGGCACATCCTGTTACGTTGCCCTGGCCCAGGGTGCCAATGATGTGGCAAATGCCATCGGTCCCCTCGCGGTTATTTATTTCCTCGTCAAAACCGGCAGCGTTGGTGCAAAAGTGCCTGTGCCTGTTTTCCTCCTTTTGTTCGGCGGTGTCGGTATCGCCTGTGGTATCTCCATGGCAGGTCATCGGGTCATGGAAACGATAGGGAAAAAAATCACAACGTTGACCAATACCCGTGGATTTTCAGTTGATTTTGCTGCCGCAACGACCGTGCTGCTTGCATCCAAAATGGGGCTTCCGGTTTCCACAACCCATGCTGCGGTCGGGGGTGTCATGGGGGTGGGCCTTGCCCGCGGTATCGAGGCGGTCAACTTTAATATCGTGTTTCGGATCGTCCTTTACTGGGTGTTAACTGTACCGGCCGCTGCCGTAACCAGTATGGTGATATTCAAAATACTCGAAATTTTTCTATAAAAGGA
>JAFDFH010000158.1 GCA_019309945.1 Deltaproteobacteria bacterium | reverse complement strand
GGACCGTCTATCAGAAGTACTCAGCGATGTGACGGGATTGGAACTGGGTATGGCGAAGATACGTTCGATTGCCGGGGAAATAACAGACAATACCCGGCGGTTCAATATCCGCGAGGGACTCACGGCCGCGGACGACCACTTGCCGAAGCGTTTTAGCAGCGAGGCGCTTCCCGAAACGAAAAAAAGCATCACCCGGGATCAGATGGCCATTTTGCTGCGGGAATACTACGCCGCCCGCAACTGGGATGAAAATGGGGTGCCAAAAAGTGAGGACGGAATTCAATGATCGAAAATGAATAAGGAGCTCTACTTATGGATACCAAAACAAATGATGCAAAGCTATATTTCGTGACAGGGAGTTTTTCCGGTGCGGGTGCTGTCAAAGTTATGAATGCAGATGGTTCAAATGAAAGAACTCTCGCTACCGGCAGCGACGTTATAGAACCGGACGGGATCGAAGTCGATATTACCGGCGGTAAGATTTACTGGACGGATATGGGGCCGGGAGGGGCTGCGGACAAATCGGTAGCCATCAACGATGGCAGAATCATGAGGTCCGATCTGGATGGCCAAAATGTTGAAAATCTCGTCCCCACCGGCATCACAACAACACCCAAACAACTCGCGCTGGATGTGCCCGGCGGAAAGGTTTACTGGAGCGACCGAGGCGATGTTGGTGATAAAAATGTCAACCCCAAAATAATGAGATCAAATCTGGATGGCACTTCTGTCGAAACGATCGTTTCAACCGATGTCATTAGTCCGGTAGGAATTGCCCTGGATAAGCCGAATGGCAAAGTCTACTTCACGGACCGTTATGCGAACAACATCAAGCGCGCAAACCTAAACGGCAGCGATGTCGAGGTCGTTGTCAAAGACACGGAATATCCGGTTGATCTGCTCATCGATTTTGAGAGCAGAACCCTCTACTGGACGGCCAGGGAAGTTGGCGGCGTCTACCGCGTAAACATGGATAAGAACGATATCGATGGTGCCAGCCTTAGCCCAATCATTACAGGGGTCTCGGCACCGATCGGCATCACTATGGACCCTAACAAAAGGAGGCTTTATTACACCGAAGTGCTTGTTTCCGAAGTGTCAGGCGCCATCTGGGAATCTGATATGGGCGGCAGTAACGCCAAGAAGATTGCCACAACAGCCTTGCCGCTCGGTCTGTTTTTTACCGCAGAATAAAGAAGCATCCCTTTGGCTGGATGCCCTAAATCGTAAAGGAGATGAAAGATGATTGAAAGAAGAACTGTTTTAAGCTTTAAATTTTATCTTTTCGTGGCAACGGTACTCGCAACGGTTGCCGTCTTTGGCAGTGTATCGTTAACTCTGACAAAACACTAAAAAGGAGGACAACGAATGAACTTGAAGTACGTCAAGATTTATGCGGATGAAAACAGGGAGACCGACTTCAAAGATATGGACGTTCCTTTGAAAGAAGCGGATTATGCGCCACCGGCGCCACCAATCGCCATATCTCCCCATCAGAATGCAACCGGAACGTGTGCGATCGGTTTTCCACCGGGCTGGTTCGGTGATTTTCATCCTGCACCCAAGCATCAATGGATGATGATGTCGGGAACGCTGGAGATCGGCGTCAGCGATGGTGAGAAACGGATACTGCTCTCGTCGAGTACTGCGCTGGGTCAGGGTCCGATAATATGCTCTTACGTGAACCTAAAGCTGCGCCGAGAAGCTGAAATAGGACGGCGGGCACAACTGAAGGAGGAGTTATAATGAGTTACAAGAATTTGCCAGACACGATTCAGGACACCGAAGAACTGACGAAGGTAGACGTCAATCGACGCAGGTTTTTGCTTGCCGGTGGCGCCAGTTTGGGTGCTGCGGCCTTGGCTTCTGCCAGCGGAATGGCTTTTGCGCAGACGACTGACGCCGTCAAAAGGATCCAACCACGGGCCGGATACACACTTCCTTTGCCTCAGAACTGGGTTGCGAACCATGTCAGCGACGACGTCCACCCTCCGATCAAGAAAATGCCGCCGCCACTAACCGCAATCGTGAACGAGGATAACCCGCTTGAGTATGACTTGTTCATCAGCATGAACAGCGCCTCAGGTTATCTCATGCTTGACCGATTGCTGGCGATGGGCGAAGGCTTCAATGTCAAAATGAACTTCCGGCCAATCTTGCCGCGCGAGGTATTGACCGGCGAGACAGGCGAGTTCCCTTACACGTACAACTACAACGTCGTCGAATTCCGGCGCATCGCGAAATTAATGGGCGTACCATTCGAATTCCCGAAACCGCCAGTTGTGGTGAAGGACGTCTGGCCGCCCCGGATGCGGAGGCTTGATGCCCCCATTGGCGAAGAGAAGCAGAAGCTCGCCTATTATATTAGCCGGCTGGCTGCGGCTGCGGCGCTTCAGAACAAGGGCGAAGCGTTTTTGGACAGCGTCTACCGGATGATTTGGAATGGCCAGACCAAGGATTGGCCTAGTCAGGTTGTCCAGGCATTGGATAATGCCGGAATGGACGGCAAGGCAATGGACGCCGACGTCAAATCCAACGCGAAATCATATGACGGCCAGCTAACAAAACATCTTTGGGGACAGACCGCAACAGGTCATGAAGGCGACGTGGTCGCGGCATTCCGTCAGGAACCTTTCCCGGGGCAGAACCGCTTCGATCAATTGTTCTGGACGTTGGAACAGAACGGCTTGACGCGAAAACCCGAAAACGACATTTTTCTTCCAGCCTCGCGGAAAGACTAAACGGCAGTTACCAACCAGAATTAGGAGAATGCTCATGAAGAACGAAAACCAAGACCCAAAGATCGGCCCCGAAAATATGAACCGCCGCAATCTGCTGATTGCGGGTGCAGCATTGACTGCTGCGACGCTCGCAAGGCCTTTGAAACTTGCCTCCGCCCAGACAGGCGGCGAGGTGCGTCATCAGCCCTGGCGCGGATCGGAGAGCCCCCTTCCCGAGACTTATATCTCGGATCACTACACCGATGGCGTTCACCCGCCAATAGTGAAAATGCCTACGCCGCTGACTGCGGAGGTCACAGCAAAGAACCCGCTGAAATACGACCTCTACTGGTCAATGCGCAGCCCGTACTGCTATCTTGTGCTGAACCGGATACTAGCGCTCAACAAGTACTATAACGTAAAAATGAACTTCATGCCGACGCTTCCGATCGCCGTGAAGTCCGGTGGTTTCCCGGGGGCTCCGTGGTACCGATGGAACTACGACATGATCGACCAACACCGGGTGGCGAGGCGTCTTGGTATCCCGTTCCGCAGGCCTCGGCCCGAGGTTGTGATTCAGGACACCTGGCCGCCCTATCACGTCACGCTTAACATCCCGACGGCGGAGCTAAACCAGCCCCTTGTCTACTTGATTTCGCGTTGTGCCGCGGCAGCAAAACTGCAGGACAAGGGTGGCGAGTTCCTTGATCATGTGTCGCACATGTTGTGGAATGGCACCGTGGACGGCTGGCCAGACCATCTGGCCGAATACATGAACCGGGCCGGAATGGACGGCGAAGCGGTTCTTGCCGATGTCAGAGCTAACCCGAAGAAATACAGCGATGTGCTCGCCGAAGTGGGGCAGGCCAAAGGTAAAACCGGGCACGGCGGTGTTCCGTTGATGGTGTTCCGAGGCGAGCCGTTCTTCGGTCAGGACATGTTTGACTGCTTCTTCTGGCGACTGGCCGAGAACGGTTTGACCCGAAAAGACGGCGGGCCGCTACCGACGTTCAACAACAGGGTCTGACGCCGCCCCAGGCCAGCTTGTTCGACTGCTAAAGCGGACACCACGCGTGTGACACCAGCGGCTGCGGCACCGACGGCGCGGCAGGGCCGCTGTCGTGCCGACGATAGGAACCGTCGAAAAATCGCGCTGAAGTAGACGATTTCTCCCGGCTCGGAAGGCTGCATGACCGCCGCCACCGCCTCGAGGCGCGCACCTGTCTTAATCTGGCCCGAGATGGTCTTGACCGTATAAAAATCGGGCGTTGCCAGGAGAGGAGCGAGAGTCATTTTCTGAACGACCTCGACAGTCTGATTGAGGGTGGCGTTACTCTCGCGGAGCAACTTCTGCAAAACTGGCAAGGAGATCGCCAGGAGAAGTTAAAGACATTGATTGAACATTGCGGCTTTTTCGATATGGTTTTCAGACCTTTGATGAAAACAGTTAAGAGGCTCAGTTCAAGTTCAAATCCGCGGTCTGACAATTGCTTTTAACGGAAGTCCATGTGATTTTATTGCTGGTTATTGTAAGCGGACCGATCAGCCACTGCCACTATGCACTTCAGTACCTTTACGGGAGGTAACTCGATGTGTCAAGAATGTAGGGTTGGTACCAATGTATTTGCAGAGGCATTTTTCTCTGCGCTCTGTGCTGCCGGTATGCCGGAGGCGCCGAGCCAGTTCTCGGTTACACCTTGGTACCAGGGGGTGTCTTGCAGCGCCCTGGCCAAGATAGATGCGTTAATCAAGGTCTTCGACCAGGTCACTGAGCGCGCGAGCTGGCGTGCCGGAGTGTGCGCCAGTGCACCAGAGATTGCGCGGTCCACACGGCCCGAGGTCTGTTTCTTCAGCGCCTGGGACTTCCATCTCCCGCCTGGCCAGCCCGATGTGCCACATCTCATTGAGTTCAACGATAATGGCTCGGGTTCCCTCCTTGCGGGAATTATCAACCACATATTCTTTGAGAATGCCGGGATCATCAAAGACATCGAGTCCCCCGTTTCAATCGTCACCCTGGGAGAGCACGTGGCTGCGATGGTGGAGAGAGAGGCAAAAGGTTTTTTCAGAGGGAGGCCCGATGGTATCTTGGTGGTTCTCGACGACGCCGATTCGCTGGAGAGGGGGAAGTTCTACCGGGAGCTGGTTTTGCTGCAAGAACTGCTTGCGAGCAGGGGATGGAAGGTGGCAATCAGCGCACCGTCGGGTCTACTTTGGGACGGCAAGCATCTGCTCTGCCGGGGCCGAGAAGTTTCGTTCGTGGTCAACCGCTCGACGGACTTCTTTTTTAAGAGCGAGATGTTATCGCCCCTACGGGCCGCCTACCTGCAGGGGCGGACTTACGTGGCTCCCAACCCCTTTACCTACGCTACGCGCAGCGACAAGCGTCTCCTCGAATACCTTTCTCGGCCGGACTGGGACGGGGAACTCGGCATTCAGACTGGGGAGCGAGAGGTGCTGAGTTCTCTCGTGCCGGAGACGTGGCTCCTTCGCCAAGAGAACATCGAAGAGCTGGCGCGCAGGAAGGAGAATCTGGTATTCAAGCCCGTGCATGGCTTTGCCAGTCAGGGGGTGCTCAACAGTGCCCAAGTGGGACGCTCCCGTCTGAAACGGCTCCTTCGGGGTGGAAAGGGGTACGTGGCACAACGAAGGGTTCCGAAGTCACGGCTGAGAGTGGACGGCTCGGGAACTACTTCCCTATGGACAGACCTGCGCGTTTGGTCCTATCGTGGTGCGCGCTACCTGATGTCGGGGCGTGCTTCAATCTGTCCAGACACTGTCAACTTGAAGCCTCCCGGAGGATGGATTCCTACGTTTGCGATGAAGGGGGACATGCATCAGACACCAGCCTGAGCACTACAAACAACAGCGAGGGACTCACGGCCGCAGACGACCATTTGCCGAAGCGTTTTACCAGCGAGGCGCTGCCCGAGACGAAAAAAAGCATCACCCCGGAGCAGATGGCCATTTTACTGCGGGAATACTACGCCGCCCGCAACTGGGACGAAAACGGGTTGCCCAAAAGTGAGGATTGACGGCGCCAAATGGACCCTTCTGGGCGGTACTACGCACCTACGGATCGAGTAAGGCCATCTTAGACAAAACCTGGAAATTCCAGCAGGTTAAGTAAAAATTTTTTAAAAAAGGAGAGAACAATGAAATCATTCAAGAGAATTACTGCATTTTGTTTTCTCGTAACAATGACGTTTGGGCTCTGTGTAGCGACTGCGGCTCAGAAAGACAAACCCGTTCTGACTCAAGACGAAGCAAAAACGAAACAGGCATACACCATAGGGGTGCAGGCTTACATGTGACTAACAGCAAACCGAACAATTAATTCTCTCCAAAGCTTGTGAGAGACATAACGAAAGGAGAAGAGCAATGATAACAGAGCAAAAAGTGAACAACCACGATGACATGCACAAAGTGACAGACAATATGTTGCGGGAGATCGGTCTGACGATCGAGGACAGCGGCGGCAAAGTGACCTTTGCCGGCAAGGAACCTGTGCGCAAGACCGTGATGAAGGCCGGAGCGGCCCCCGCC
>JAFDFH010000157.1 GCA_019309945.1 Deltaproteobacteria bacterium | reverse complement strand
GTAATATGCCGGGAAAGCCATTTTTTTACGCCTTTTACATCACATGCAAGTCCGATCAGTTCGGAAAAATAGTAAATCGGTAAAGAAAAGGTTCGCCCCCAGTCGTTCTCGAACTTTTTCTGATACATGTCCAGATTTGCCTGACACATCTGGCATGAAACAACGATGGCCTCAGCACCGACCCGTTGTGCCATATCATAAAGCTTGCCCACCAGCTTGGAAACGATGTCCAGGCGGGAAAGCACCTGGCTTGCGCCACAGCAATCGGTTTTATAAGGCCAGGGTATCACTGTGGCACCTAACTTTTGGACGATACGGTCCATACTTTGGGGATTTTCATAATTCACTTCTTCTGTAATTTCCGGCGGCCGGTTTGACATGCAACCATAGTAACACACAACCTTTAAGCCCTCGAGGGGCTTTTTGACATGCTTTGCCAGCGTCTCCAATAACGCTTCGGTGCCAAAGAAATTCGCCAGATCCCAGATTTTCGGCAACTCACCTTCTATCTGAAATTCATACCGATTTTTATGTTCTCCCTGTAAGGTCCATACCGCTGTTTTGAGTCGGTTAAAACACATGGGGCAGGGAACCAGCAAATTCGAATGCGGCATCTGCGAGGCCAGATTCAGTGTCCGGCCGCACAGTTCTATACTCGCTTTATGATCAATACTGTGGGCCGCAGTCGCGCCACAGCAATTCCAATCGGGAATCTCCTCAAGTTCAACGTCCAGGTGAGAACAAATCCCGTGAACCGATTCAGAATAATCCCTGGCGGTACCTTCTAAAGAGCATCCTGGATAGTAGGCTACTTTCATGATTTGCTTTTTGTCTTTTTAGATTGAGTTAAAATCTTACGAACTTCCTTTTTCCCTTTGATACCTTTGGGGAAAACCGGCATTCTCCCCTTGTAGAACATTTTCCAGCCCAGTTTCATTTCATCATACCAGGTCCCCTCATTCCATTTTTTCAGGAGCGCACCGCTTCGGAGCATATAAATTGGAAGGAGCGTTGCTTCAAAAATTCTTCCCCTTCTTTTTATGTTATTGAGAAAAGTCCGGTGCAACGTGAAAATCTGTGGTTGTGGGGACGGCACGCCTTCCTCAATAGCCATTTCTTTGAGGCGGTCCATTAATTCCGCAATTTTTACGCCATTGGGGCATCGCGTGGTGCAGGTTTCGCAGGCCGCACAAACCCAGATGGTTCGACAATTTAATACCTTTTCACGCTGTCCCAGTATCACCAGTCGAATCACTTCGTCAGGAAAAAGGTCCATTGCAAAAGTGACTGGACAACCATTTGTACACTTGCGGCACTGAAAACACGCGCCGGCATCAAACGGTCCGGCAGCTTCCACCTGATCTAAAAACTGATAATCGAGTTGCAAAATTTCCTGAGCCATGGGGTTTATCCCTCTGTGCATTCCATTTCCAAAAGTTACCATTAAGCATCTACGCTTCTTCCAAGACTGTGCTCGGAAGAAGTGGCCCATTGGGGCAACTGTAACGGTAAAAACCCGAGCTACAAATGCCTAAAATGCCTAAAATGCACTAAAGTGCCTAAAATTAAGGATGTTAATCATTATATAAAAAGAAAATAAAATTCCAATTTTGAGTTAGCGAGCATCCCGTAGCGGGTATCAGGCGATTGAATACAGGGTTGAATACAACGCTTAGAATTAAGTTGCTTAGTACAATTTGATAATTTATGTCAAAGAAAAAATCGTCTTTTTGTGTTTATTCTCACAACTAGGTGCACGCTGTACTCCCGCAGGGAGAAACTAATGGTCTGTATTTTCAGTAAACCCGTCAAAATGGTTTAGTGTAGCGCAAAACGATCATCATCGAACATTAGAATACTACCTAGTGCCCATCCAGAAACGGTCTTTTTGCCCGATCTTTGCGTTATGCTCAAACTTTGGCTGACGGCAAATACCTCGACAAATCGCCGGCGGCCGACAAGCTCCCAAGATGCGTTGAAAGCGTTATTCCGCAGCGTAAACATTTATTAAATTGATCTCATCGATGATTATTGGTAATAGGAACTCCTGTTTAAAAAGACAAGGGAGATTTCTCATGAAACTGTTCGACAGCCACTGCCATCTTGATGATAGTGCATTTGACAGTGATGTGGAGGCGGTTATTAATCGTGCCGATAACACAGGTGTTGAAAAGCTTATGACCGTAGGCATTAATATGCCGAGTGCAAGCAAAGCGGTTGCAATAGCAGAAACCCGACCCGGGATTTATGCATCGGTCGGCGTTCATCCACATGATGTAAAAGACTGCAATGAATTAACCCTTGATTTTCTACGTAACCTTGCAAAAAACCCTAATGTGCATGCCTGGGGAGAAATCGGGCTCGATTATAATCGTATGTTTTCACCAAGAAAAGATCAGGAAAAATGGTTGGTTCGGCAGCTTGAAGTTGCTGACGAGTTGAATCTTCCTCTTATTTTCCATGAAAGGGACAGCAAGGGACGATTCCTCGAGATCCTGAAAGCACATCACGATAAGGGCAGGAAGGCCGTTGTTCATTGTTTCACCGGCAACAAAGCTGAGCTTGAACAATACCTTGAAATTGGCTTTTACATCGGGATCACCGGCATCCTCACATTAAAAAGCCGTGGAGCTGAATTGCGTAAACTTGCTCCCCTTATCCCGGTGGAACAGCTTCTGGTCGAGACCGATGCACCGTATCTCACACCAGTCCCTGAAAAAAACCGATTCCGCCGCAATGAACCGGCTTTTGTCAAATCGGTTCTCCTTAAGCTGGCCGAGGTAAGAAAAGAGGACCCGGAATATCTGGCCACGGTGATATGGGGAAACACCTGCCGGTTGTTTAATATTTGAACAATCCTATTTCAATTTTTACTCATCAGATGATTGATCGCCTTTTCCAGCCCATCGAGGGTAAGCTCAAACATGGGAAAAATCTTGCGGATGATTGTAATCGTCTGGGTGTAGTCCCATGTGCGCTGGTGTGTGGGATTCAACCAAACGGAATGGGGAAATGTTTTGACGAGAAGTTTGAGGCACTCGACACTCGGTTTGCCGCTCCGTTCTTCGATATGTATCGACCCGTCCGCGACCATCAGTTCATAGGGGGCCATTGTCGCGTCACCCACTATGATAAAACGCGTTTCCGGGTCAAGGCGTACAAGTTCTTCAACTTTTTGCGGCTTTTTTGTTCGAGCCGAATCCTCCCATATATACTCATAGATGGTGTTGTGAAAAAAAAAGGTCTTTAAATCCTTAAACTGTGATCTTGCATAATCAAAAAGTGTCTGTACCACCGATATGTAAGAGTCCATAGACCATCCACCATTGTCAATTACAAGTATCACCTTCAGACGATTTTTCAAACTTCTATCAAAAATGAGCTCAATTTCACCCGCGTTTTTCATGGTCTGGTAAATTGTGGCGTCAATGTTAACTGTATCTTCCGGGCCTGTTGGTATCATATTGCGAAGCCGCTTTAACGCCTCCCCGATCATGGCTTGGGTCAAGGGGCCGGTGCAGGAATAATCTTTATACCTTCTATCCATGGCGACTTTCACGGCCGACCTATTCCTGGAAACACCTCCCACCCGCATACCCCCCGGATGAAAACCGGAATGGCCAACAGGGGCTGTGCCCCCGGTCCCGATCCAACGGTTGCCCCCATCGTGACGTTCTTTCTGATCTTCCAATCGTTTGATGAAATACTTGATCAGTTCTTCAGGAGAGAGTTTGGCAAGGGTGGCTTCATCAACTTCAAGGGCCTGGGAAAGGGTCATGGGATCTTGCAACCATTCTTCCAGCATGGCCCGTGCCACTTCGGTGAGATCAATGCTTTCATTATCCGGTATCTCCGCGCCCTCAAAATGGTGGGCGAAGACTTGGTCATAAAGATCAAAGTACCGCTCACTTTTTATCAGAACGGTCCTTGCTGCAGTGTAGAAATCATCCACGGAGCTGACTAGGCCTTTGCTGAGCGCCTTTTGAAGGGTCAGAAAGGATGTCGGACTGACAGGAATTCCAGAATTTTTCAATTTATAGAAAAAATCGACGAACATCTATATTCGCTTTGCGAACCGGGTTCTCAGGAAACGTCGAAGATCCCGCACTGTGGGGATAGAAAAAGTTGGCCAAACCGGAAACTAGGATCGCCGACGACTGTTAATCACATTCCAGGCTTTCTCATAATCCTGGCTTTTTTTATACAAAACGCCCAGAAATGGCAGATTACCTTCCATCAAATTTTTGGGTTTGAAGTCGGGATCCGCATTTAGGGCCCTGATCCAGTTTATCAGTTCCCGGGTTGCAGGTTTCTTTTCAATATCATCAAAATCCCGAAGCCTGTAAAAGGTGGTCAGGGCGTTTTCTGTTAGTTCCACATCAATATCAGGAAAGTGAACCCTTAAAATTTTCCTCATCATTTTAGGATCCGGGAATGCAATGTGGTGAAAATTACAACGACCCAGGAAAGGATCGGACAGATCTCTCTTGGCATTGGAAGTAATCACAATGACCGGTCGATGCAAGGCCTTTATGGTTTTATCAATTTCAATAATATCGAATTCCATTTGATCGAGAACATCCAACATATCATCCTGAAAATCGGTATCGGCCTTGTCGATTTCATCGATTAACAGGACGGTCCGCTTCTCTGAGGTAAAGGCCTGGCCGATCTTTCCCATGCGGATATATTCTTCAATATTACTAACATCCCTGTTCGAATCCCCAAAACGACTGTCATTGAGCCTGGTCAGGGTATCATACTGGTAGAGGGCATCAACAAGCTTCATGCTTGATTTTACGTTTAATACAATAAGGGGCATATTCAGGCTCTCCGCAATGGCATGGGCAAGCATGGTTTTGCCGGTGCCTGGTTCCCCTTTCAGCAAAAAAGGCATTTCAAGCGTCATTGTTATATTAACAATGCTGGCAAGCTCATCATCCAAAACGTAACGGTTGGCCCCTGAAAATCTGATATACGATTGATTATTAACCATGGGAATCTGGTTCCCCCATTTCTAAATTTGTTTTCTTAAATTTTCCGAGATTTCTCTTGTTAACCGAAGCACCTTTATGGCGTGATCAACGTGCAAGGAACCTGCGCCGCAACTTGGTGTAATAAGAGACTGGGCCAAAATATCAGACCTGGCAATGCCAAGTTCCTCAATTTTTCTGGATCGGGTCTCCCACCTGGCCAACAGTGAATCCTTGGTTTCCTTTTCAATATCTTCGACATTTAATGTGGGCACAATGCCCCAGGCCAGGATGCGACCGGATTTAAAAAAATTCACAATTTGATCCGGATAAAGGATAAATTTATCAAAATAGGAATATGCATCGAAATTAACGATATCGACTGATGATTCCAGAACCATGGCCCAATCCGTATTTGCACAAACATGGATCCCGGCCAACCCCCCTTCCCCATGGATGGCTTCAATCACTTCCGTCAGGCACATCGTTACTTCTTCACGTGTAATACTGATAAATTCAGATGAACCGAACCCGGCCAGGGCAGGTTCATCTATAAAAATGATGACCGGACATCCGAACGTTGAAAGCCGTCGGGCCTGCCATGCGGCTTTTAGTGCAAGCAGTTTTACGGCCGCATCCTTTACCTGCTCATTATAAAAAATGGCTCTTCCATTTTGATCCTTCAAACCGGTACAAAACGTTATCGGACCGGTTATTTGCCCTTTTACCGCATTTAGAGGTGTGGCAAGGGTATGGAAATGGTCAAACAACGCGAAAAATCCACCGGCAGTATCCGGTTTAAGGATAAACCTGGAATTGTAAAGATCTGTTTCTCTATCAATGACGGCCATATAGTCTTCGTAGAACTTAAGAAGGTCTTCATCAAAGTTTTCGTCAGCAGTGTTGATAAACACCTTATCTTTTTCAATGGCAACATTGGGAAATCCTGGAAGGAACTGCGCAATCATCCCTTCTTCTTTGAAAACCGGCAACTGAACCCATATGGGTATTTCAGGTGTATATTTTAAAACGAGTCTTATTGCTTCCTCATGATCATCCAGCGGAAGGCTGCCGATCAAAACGGGGAGGCATTTGGCCTGAAAGTTATGGGGCATCGCTCCGTCTCCTTTCTTTTGCATCATGGATTTTTCCCGGATTGCAACCACAGAT
The DNA here is from genome assembly GCA_019309945.1 of Deltaproteobacteria bacterium. Classification (GTDB taxonomy): domain Bacteria; phylum Desulfobacterota; class Desulfobacteria; order Desulfobacterales; family JAFDFH01; genus JAFDFH01. Next base: position 150 of record JAFDFH010000157.1, on the reverse strand, counting down.
TCTTTAATGCTGCAACCGTTCACATTTTTCTGTGATAACCTGTCAACGCCAGGTTATCATGGCTGCATTAGCTTTACAAGTCATAGATAGTGCCTGAACGAAAACTGCTATTTTCCCCAATTTTGGGTTTGTTTTGACAATGTTATCATC
>JAFDFH010000011.1 GCA_019309945.1 Deltaproteobacteria bacterium | reverse complement strand
AGCTTGGACACCATTCAGTAAAGCTAACACTCGATGTTTATAATCATTGGGCTCCAGGGATGAAAAAGTCTGAAGTGGATGTTTTAGACGATCCTATCTTGCAACACCCATCTGCAGTCTGAGCCAGTCGGAAGTAAAAAAGGACTTAGGAAAGCTTCCTAAGTCCTTGATTTTATTGGTGGCGGGGACGACGAGACTCGAACTCGCGACCTCCGGCGTGACAGGCCGGCGTTCTAACCAATCTGAACTACGCCCCCGAATCGAGACCTTTGAAAAATGGTAATTTTTGTTCGAGTTCAAGGAAGGCGAAAATTTCAACTTTTTGTTCGAGTTCAAGGAAGGCGAAAATTTCAACCACAGGAATATATTGAATATTTCGAGGATTGAAATTTGAGCCTGACGCAGAAATCGGGCAAAAAGTGCCGTTTTGCAAGGGTCTCGAATCGATATGTATTGTGCAGGCGCGATTTATACAGGCGCCGTTAAATTTTATGGTAGGCGGAACAGGGCTTGAACCTGTGACCCCCGGCTTGTAAGGCCGATGCTCTCCCAACTGAGCTACCCGCCCTAAAAAGCGCGCAATACCCTGAATAACATAATTAAAGGAAAAGATAATTAACAACTAAAAAATATAATGTCAAGCTTAAACTCACCCCGCTAGAAGTTGATCGATAAAGGATCAAACTCAAATCAAAGGTGCTCTTGATTCTGTCTCCTTGGGCATAATTCCAAAAGATATATCACTAGTTTCTTTAAAAAGAGTGTCGCCTTCACGAAGAATCAACGCATGCGAAAGAACCTCGTCCATGTGTTCCACCAGGACAATATCGATTTGTTTGGATATACTAGACGGTATGTCCATCAAATCCTTTTCGTTTTCTTTGGGAATAATCACTTTTTTAATACCGCCTCTATGGGCCGCTAAAAACTTCTCCTTTAGTCCTCCGATGGGAAGAACGCGGCCACGCAAAGTAATTTCACCGGTCATGGCAACATTATGGTAAACCGGTCTTCGGGTAAGGGTTGAAACAATGGATGTGGCTATGGATATTCCGGCGGAAGGACCGTCCTTGGGAATTGCCCCTTCCGGGATATGGATATGAATATCATATTTTTTGTGAATCTCTTTTTCAATCATCAGGCGCTCACCGCGTGAACGGACATAGCTTACGGCTGCCTGAGCCGATTCTTTCATCACATCGCCCAGTTTCCCGGTAATGATCAGCTCCCCTTTGCCGGGCATGATCAGGGACTCCACACAGAGAAGCTCGCCACCGACCTGTGTCCAGGCCAGTCCGGTAACAATACCGATCTGATCCTTTTCCTCTACCTGTCCCGTCCTGAAACGAGGCGGGCCCAGATATTTTTGGACTGATTTTTCCGATATCCTGAACACCTTATCGCCTTTTTTCTTAACCACTTCACAGGCGACCTTACGACAAACCGAAGCAATTTCACGCTCGAGATTTCTTACACCCGCCTCACGGGTATATCGTTGAATGATTGTCAGGATCGAATTCTGGGAGAATTTAATTTCCGTGTTCTCAAGCCCATTTAACTTGATTTGTTTGGGTATCAGAAAGTCCCAGGCAATATGCTTTTTTTCATATTCGGTATAGCCGGGTAAACGTATAATTTCCATCCGATCCTGTAAGGGAAGCGGTATTTCCGGTAAAGTATTGGCGGTGGTAATAAATAAGATATCTGAAAGATCATAGTCGAGGTCAAGATAATGGTCATTAAAGCTGTAATTCTGTTCCGGATCAAGGACCTCTAAAAGTGCTGCCGAGGGATCTCCCCTAAAATCCATGCTCATTTTATCCACTTCATCAAGACAAAACACAGGATTATTCACACCGATTTTTTTCAGGGACTGGATGATCTTGCCTGGCATTGCACCAATGTAAGTACGCCTGTGGCCCCGTATTTCGGCTTCATCCCTCACGCCGCCAAGGGAAAGGCGAATAAATTTTCGTCCAGTGGCCCTGGCGACCGATTTGGCGAGAGAAGTTTTTCCTACACCTGGCGGGCCAACAAAACAAAGGATGGGCCCTCGAATTTTTTTGACCAGGGTTTGGACCGCCAGGTATTCGATAATGCGTTGTTTTGGTTTCTCCAGCCCATAGTGATCTTCATCTAGAATTTTTTCGGCTTCCTCGATATCATTGCGAATTTTGGCCCGGTCAAACCAGGGCAAGCTGATAATCCATTCAATATAATTACGCACCACCGTTGCTTCCGCTGACATCGGGGTCATCATTTTAAGCTTTTTGAACTCTTGTCGAGTCTTGCCCGCAGCCTCCTTTGACATCCTTTTACGCTTGATGCGCTTTTCAAGCTCATTCAACTCCTCACCCGGATCGTCTTCACCACCCATTTCCTTCTTAATGGCCCGCATCTGTTCGTTGAGATAATAATTTTTTTGGGTTTTCTCCATCTGCTCCTTGACACGACCCTTTATCCGTCGATCCATACTGAAAATTTCAGTCTCCATCTTAATCAATCGTAAGAGAAGTGATAGTCGTTCATCGGGAGGGATTGTTTCAAGCAAGCGCTGTTTATCTTCCATTTTGAATGAAAAATGGGCGGCAACAGTATCAGCGAGTTGCGAAGGGTTTGAAATGGCAGAAATATTACTGGTCAAATCTTTTGAAATATTCTTGTTCAGCTTGGCATACTTTTCGAAACTTTCAACGATTGCACGACTTAGAGCGATACTTTCCGCATCTGGTATTTCCGGCTCATAGATGTGCTCGATCTCAACCTGAAAAAAGTTGTCATTTTGTAGATGCCGGATAACACGGCCCCTATATTTTCCCTCTACCAGAGCCTTTACCGTTCCATCCGGTAACCGAAGCAGCTGGAGGACGGTTCCAATCGTCCCCACGGACCTGATATCTTTTTCACTAGGATCGTCAACCCCTGCCTTTTTCTGTGTCGCCAGAAAAACTTTCTTATCTTTTTCCATTGCTTCCGCAAGGGCATTAACGGATTTCACACGTCCCACAAAGAGTGGTGCAACCATGTGTGGAAATACGACAATATCCCTAAGGGGCAAAAGCGGGAGTAACAGCATTGATGAAAAAGACTCATCCGGCTTGAATATTTTGGGTATATTTATCATGTCTCTCTATTCTTTTTTTTATTTGAAACCTTTGAAAAAACTCCCCTTCGCTCCATTTTTGCTACAGATCCAAATTTTAATTTTCAAAATACTCAATGTATTCATGTAGCTGAAACGTTCACGCGCCTTAATCTGAAATAAGTTTGAGTATTCCTCAAAGGTCTCAAATTGCGTGTTATGCAATCTATGAACTTGCCTTGCGCCGGTTCTTTTTTTGTTCGAACAAAAGAATCGGCTCTTCTTTATTCAACACGACATCTTCACTGATGACACACTCTCTGACGTTTTCGATAGAGGGAATGTTGTACATGATCTCCAGCATGCAGGTTTCAAGGATTGAACGAAGTCCCCTGGCACCGGATTTTCTTTTCAGGGCCTCGGTTGAGATGGCTGACAGAGCACTGTCGGTAAATCTTAAGTTTACCCCCTCTAATTCAAAAAGCGTTTTAAACTGCTTGACCAGTGCGTTTTTGGGCTCACCCAATATTCTGATCAACGAGCTTGCATTCAATTCATCAAGTGTCGCAATGATGGGCAGACGGCCTAAAAATTCTGGAATCAACCCGAATTTGAGCAGGTCCTCGGGTTGAACCATTTTCAAAGTGTCACCGATACTTTTTTCATCTTGTTTGGTAATTTTAGCACCAAAACCCATGGTTTTTGATCCCAGCCGCCCTTGGATGAGTCGCTCAAGCCCATTGAACGTTCCACCGCAAATAAACAGAATGTTTGAAGTATCAACTTTGACAAAGTCCTGCTGGGGATGTTTGCGGCCACCTTTAGGAGGTACGCTGGCGGTGGTTCCTTCAATGATCTTTAATAATGCCTGTTGGACACCTTCTCCTGATACATCACGGGTTATTGAAGGGTTGTCAGACTTGCGGGCGATCTTATCAATCTCATCGATGTATACTATCCCTCGTTTGGCTTTTTCCACATCGTAATCGGCATTCTGAAGTAAGGCCAGGATAATGTTCTCAACATCCTCGCCGACATAACCGGCTTCGGTAAGACTTGTTGCGTCTGCTATGGTAAAGGGTACATCCAGAAACCTGGCAAGGGTCTGCGCCAATAGTGTTTTTCCACAGCCCGTCGGTCCGATTAAAAGGATATTACTTTTCTCAATTTCAACATCACCCGTGTTTATCGAAGAATCGAGTCTTTTGTAATGGTTGTAAACGGCAACAGCGAGAATTTTTTTGGCCAGATCCTGCTCGATAACATATTCATCGAGCAGGGATTTAATTTCTTTGGGCGCCATGAACTGCTCCGCTTTGCCCTCCTCTTTATCAGTTTCCTCTTCAATGATTTCGCTGCATAATTGGATGCACTCATCACAGATATAAACCGCAGGACCCGCAATCAGTTTCTTGACCTCCTTTTGGTTTTTTCCACAAAACGAACAAAAAAGATTATCGTTTACCTCATCTTTTTTTGTCACTTTCGGCCTCCCTCTCCTCAATATGTTCAAGATCATCCCTGTTTACGATGACGTGATCGATGAGTCCGTATTCCTTGGCCTCCTGACCGGACATAAAAAAATCACGGTCCGTGTCTTGCTGAATTTGCTTTAAATCTTTGCCAGTATGAAATACCAGGATCGTGTTTAGATTTTCCTTCATTCGAAGGATTTCATTGGCCTGGATTGCGATGTCAGAGGCCTGCCCCTGAAATCCCCCCATGGGTTGATGGATTAAAATCCTTGAGCTGGGTAGGGAATAACGCTTTCCTTTTGTACCGGCAGTCAACAGCAGTGCCCCCATGCTGGCAGCCTGACCGACACATACGGTTGCGATATCCGGCTTTATATATTGCATGGTATCATATATTGCCAATCCTGCCGTAACAAGTCCACCCGGTGAATTGATGTAAAAATTTATATCCTTGTCTGGATCTTCCGATTCCAGAAAGAGAAGTTGCGCGATTATAAGATTTGCAATCTCATCATTCATTGCTGAACCGAGGAATACGATTCTGTCCTTGAGCAGCCTTGAATAAATATCATAGGCACGTTCACCTCTGCTGTCCTGTTCTATGACCATGGGTATAAGTGGCACAAATGATCTCCTTTTTGAGACCTTTGCAAAACGCCCCTTTTTGCCCAATTTCTGTGTCAGGCTTAAATTTTAATCCTCAAAATACTAAATGTATTCCTGTGGTTAAAATTTTCGCCTTCCTTGAACTTGAACAAAAATGAGCATTTTTCAAAGGTCTCTTTTTGATATTTTAACTGTACCTCACAAATTTTCCGCTTACCGGTGAATCATCGCTTGGAGTGAAGTCTCGGCGTATTCTGATTCATATTTTCAGTATTGTATTGATGTACAAATAATTTTAACTTATCCAAATGATAACTAATTAATACGTGTACTAAGTTCCATCGGCCTGCTTTTCAGATGCCACGTCTTCTATCTGGCTATTATTAATAATAAGCTTGATCACCTGTTTTTCAAGTAGGCTGTGTTTAAAATATTCGAGTTTATCCGCGTTCTGATCATAATACTGCTTAATTTCTTCAACCGGTTGATTAAACACTCCTGCCATCTCATTGAAGCCTTCTTCTAAATCCGAATCCGAAAGGGTAAAATTTTCCTGTGCAATCAACTTGTTTAATAACAGGTAGCGCTTCACCTGTTTTTCGGCCGTATCACGGTATTTTTCTGAAAGTGCATCTCTCGTAAATCCGGCGTCTTCCATCGATTTTTGATGATATGCAAAAGACCTTTCCAATTCTTCTATGATGGCACTGAGTTCTGATTCGATTAAAACATCCGGCACTTCAAAGTCTTTCCGTGCAATTAACGCCTGAAAGATTTGTTCATTAAGTTCCTGCTCTTTACGCTTGTTATAGCCCTCTTCCAGATTATTTTTTATAGAATCTTGCAGTGCATCTAAAGTTTCGTATTTTCCGAGCTGCTTGGCCAGATCATCATTGATTTCCGGGACCACTTCTTCTCTGAGGGTTTTGAGTGTGACCTGAAAGTTTATTACAAGGTTTGCAAGCTTTTGATTAGAATAATCTTCAGGAAATTTTACCGTCACTTCCCGGTTATCATGCGGCTTCATGCCGATTAATTTTTCATCGAAATCCTTCAGAATTTGACCGTCCCCAATTTTCACCATAAAATTTTCAGTTTTCTGGGTCTCGCCAAAAGGTTTTCCATCTCTAAAGCCCTCATAATCTATTAGAACAAAATCGCCTTTCCTGACGGGTCGATCTTCCTCGATGTCTTTATGATAAATCAGGTTTTTCTGCAGCATTTTCAGCTGGATATCAATCTCTTCATCAGTGATTTGATACAAGGTCCTTTTCAATTCCAAGCCCTTGAAATCAATATCTTCAATCTCGGGGTTCACTTCAACAGTGGCTTTGTATTTGTAAGGATCTTGCCCTTTTAGTTCCGGTGGATCAATTTGAGGGCTTCCCAAAACTTTAAGATCGGTTTCCTTAAGGGCATCGACTAAGGATTCCTGGATCAGTCTGGAAGAGACATCCGCATTTACATTTTTCTTATAAAGTCTTTCTAAAACTGACCGGGGGGCTTTACCCGGACGAAACCCCTTTATTTTGGCGGTTTTTTTCAGGCTGTTGTAGGCGTTGTCCAATTCAGTGGCGACTTTATCACCAGGGACTTCAATATGCAGTATCTTTTTTACCGAACTCAAATTTTCGACCGTAACTTGCATAGGATTCCTTTCTCACAACTTGAATGACATTTTCAATCCAGCTACCTGATATGTATTTTAATCTGGTGCGAGAGGGGAGACTTGAACTCCCACTCTGTTTCCAGAACTGGATCCTAAGTCCAGTGCGTCTACCAATTCCGCCACTCTCGCTCGAAGCGGTTTCAAAACCTCCACATGAGTACAGAATAGTCAAACCGACGAAATGGCGGTTTTAAAATCCGTTGTAATGATTTTTTATTTGACTTTATTTCGATATAAATTAGATTTTAGACCATAGAACATTTAAAAATAATATCAATCCCGAAGGGTGTCAAGCAAAATTGAGGAAAGGCACGGCCATGCCTGTATTTAACAATATTTACGCAATTCAGCTCTATCTTGCCTTATTCTTATCCATTGTTTTTCTCGTCAGCGCCGAGGAAGCAGCAGGGGACGCAAAAAAACCGCTTTTCAACGACTATCAAAGAACCATTGTTTTAGACCCCGGCCATGGCGGGCGCAATAGTGGCTCAAAGGGTCCTTCAGGAACATATGAAAAAACCGTCACATTGACCCTTGCCCGCATGATTGCGTCTGAACTTGGAGGTAAATACAAGGTTATCCTTACACGCACTGATGACTATGGGGTGGATATTTCAAGCAGAACCTCCACAGCCAACCATTTGAAGGCAGATATATTCATCAGTATCCACGCGGGGGGTAGCTTCCTGCATACCGCTGGCGGATTGTCGACATTTTACTATCAAAGAATATCAGAATCGGCGCTAATGATCAAGCCCGAAACCATAAAATCGTTGGAAAGCAGAAATATAAAGGCGTTTTGGGATGATATTCAAAATCAATATATCGAAAAAAGTCGGGATCTGGCCCGATTGATACAAAAAAGCATCCAGGACCAAAGAAAATATCTCAAATGTGAAACGCAGGGGGCGCCGCTTTTGGTGTTAACCGGTGCGGATATGCCTGCGATTCTGATTGAAATTGGATATCTCACCAACCCGGCCGAAGAAAAAGCATTGCGAAATTTAGATTTTTTGTCTGATTTGGCAAAAGGAATCGCTAACGGGATCGTTGTCTTTTTTCAAAAGCATTCAACCAAATCGGTTATAGACTTGCGGAAATAACCCGGGGGTGTTATTGAATTCGCATCCCTCTCCGTTTCGGGGCGTGGCGCAGCCTGGCAGCGCGCCTGCTTTGGGAGCAGGAAGTCCCCAGTTCAAATCTGGGCGCCCCGACCAATAATTTCAATAACTTGGGTCTCTCTTTGGAGAGGCTTTTTTATTACTGGAAGAATGTTTTATGCCCTATTTAGTCCCCACTTTTGATCTCGTGTGAAAAGTGGATTTTCTAACCATCTGAAATCATACATGTTGTTTTCAAAGCAAGTTTTATTTAAATATTCGACCATTGTATAAATTCGTTATTCAGGCACCCGGCCAGGTAATTATGGTAACAGGATTTTGGGTGAGGACTGTAGCGCGCCAATCCGCACTCCAACCCTCTGATTTTTATTATACCAGCCTCACTGATCTGTTACGAAGCACTGACAAAACCTCATTATTATAAAAAACGCTTGCAAAACCAAAAATATCCTACTATATATATATGCCTATATAAATTTAGCAGGGTTGTTTTATGGATATAACCACATTTAATCTCTCAAATCCTTGGCGAACAGGACGGGACTGGGATGTCCCGGGCATTAAGAGAGATGTCACCAGGGAATTGGTGAATTGGCTCGATAAGCCTGAGATTTTAATTCTCTCCGGCGCCCGGCAGGTCGGGAAAACCAGTATCCTTTATCAACTGATTGACGGGCTGATTCGATCCGGTCATGTCGGGCCAGATGGCATTTATTACTTCAACCTTGATCTTGGCGGCATTTCGGAATTTCTGGAAGATCAGGGGAGTTTTCTACGTTTTTTGGATGCAGAAAAGGGAGGGAACATCTTTGTATTTATTGATGAAGTGCAACGTCTTCCTGATCCGGGCATATTTATAAAAGCGCTTCAGGACCTGCGTCTTCCCATAAAATTTATTTTAACCGGCTCATCATCACTTGATATTCGCACAAGAACACACGAACCGCTGACGGGGCGAAAGCAGGTTTTTCATATAGAAGCGCTCTCGTTTTCCGAATATGTAATGACTGTGCCGGCCTTATCTTCCCTGCCTGCTCTTGAACCACAGAATTACAGCATCTACATAGGCGCTCTGAATGATGCCCTAAACGACTACGGGCTTTACGGTGGTTATCCGGCCGCGGTTTTATCTACTGATCCCGGAAAAAAGATATTAAGACTCAATGAGATATTTTCCAGTTATCTGGAAAAGGATATTGCAGGATTCCTGAAGGTAGAAAATATACCTGCATTTCGAAAACTAACAACCTTATTGTCGGTGCAGCAAGGCGGACTCGCTAATATACAGGAGCTGTCTTCCACGCTCGGCCTCCACCGTGAAACGATCACAAGGTATATACATTACCTGGAAGAAACGTTTGTTATAAAAAGATTGACACCTTTTTTTTCAAATCCCAGAACAGAATTAAGCAAGATGCCAAAGATATATTTTGCCGACGCTGGATTACGTAACCTTGCTATGGGGAGTTTTAGTGATTTGCGCACGCGCGCTGATACTGGTAAAATCATCGAAGGCATCGTGGCCTCTCATGTTTTCAGGAACCGCCGTCTGTCTCACAGGGTCAACTACTGGAGGACCAAGTCCGGGGCCGAATGCGATTTCATAATATCAGACGTCAAACCGGTTCAAAGCATAGAAGTAAAACCAGGGATACTGAAACATGTAACGATCAGCCGGGGGTATCGTTCATTTCTTTCCAAATATTCTCCTGAAAAATCAATTCTTTTAAACAGTACCATATGGTCTGAAAAGGAAATAAACGGAGACACAGTAGAGGCAATCCCGATAGCTGTTTTCCTGTTAAGGGAGGCCAGAGAAGGCACACGAACGTAAAATGGCCCCGTTCCCTCGATGCACGAGTCTTCTTTGCTTTTGGGCTGTCCGGGGACTGGGCATGTCCCTCACGAATCTGACGAGGCATCTGGGGATCAGTGCTCCAAGCGCAGGGTAGGTTGTTGATAGGGAAAAGGCCATTGTAACCAGAACTGATTATAAAATGATTGAATGGGTTTTTAAGTTTTTTACCAGCGTCCCGCTTTATTTTATTGCTTTACCGGGCTTAACTATCGAGGGAGCCTTATGCTCTGGAAGAAAAAACGGCTATGGAGTCCGCCAGCTCCACTTAAAACCAGCTATGATGCAGTGGTTATCGGCGGCGGCCTGCATGGATTGGCCACTGCATATTTTCTGGCGCGCAATCACGGAATGCGACGTGTAGCGGTGATTGAAAAACGATATATTGGTTTTGGCGGTGCCGGTCGCAACACAGCCATTGTTCGGGCCAACCAGCGTACCCAGGAAAATCTGCCCCTTTATAAAGAAGCCCTCGATCTTTGGCCGGTACTGACCCGCGAGCTTGACTTTAACCTGATGTTTTATAACTGTGGAAATCTTAACCTGGCCCACAGCGAAGCTGCACTAAAAGCCATGCGGCTGCAAGTAGCCACAGCCCAGTTTCACGGGGTTGAAAGCCGGCTCGTAGATCCTCAGGAATGCAAGGAGCTGGTTCCGGCTCTGGATATATCCGATCGACCTCGATATCCGATTTACGGCGGAATGTATCATCCGCCCGGCGGTATTATCCGCCATGATGCCCTAGTTTGGGGCTTGGCCAAAGGGGCTGCTAAACACGGTATCCACATTCATCAGGGAACCGAAGTCACCGGTATCGGCGTAGAAAACGAAAAAATCGTTTCCGTGGACACAGATAAGGGCAAAATACACACACCGCGCGTACTTAACGCAGCCGGTGCTTATGCGGCTGCTGTTTCTTATCAAATGCTCAGGATTCGTCTGCCCATAAGCGTGCTTACAATTCAGGCCATGGTTACACAGCCGTTAAAGCCCTTGTTAGACCATGTAGTTTCTTCCGGGTCGTACCATTGTTACGCCAACCAGACGCTGAAAGGTGAGATCGCAACCGGCGCTCACATGGATTCCTGGCCCAATTATACCAACCAGACAACGGCTCATTATATCAAGCATCAGGCCGAAGCCCTTACAGAAATGATGCCATGCCTGAAAGGGATTAAATTTATGAGGATTTGGGGCGGTCTGGCGGATATGACGCCGGATATGGCACCGATCATGGACGGCAACGACCATGTTCAGGGCTATTTCATGGACTGCGGATGGGGCTATTTTGGGTTCAAATCATCCACAGTCACCGGCAAATATATGGCGCAGTTCATGGCCACCGGCGAATGTCCGGAAATTCTCAAACCCTTTACCCTGCGACGGTTTGAGCAGCATCGTCTGATGGGAGAAACAGCAGCACTGGTTAATTACAGCCCTGACAATTAAGATGGCGTCGTAAAAATTCCCATCTATACGGTTTCGTAAAAAGTCTTTAAACGCTGGATGGCTAAGTAAAAAGGCTCATATACAAGGCGCAGTGGTTTTTCAGGGACGAGACTATACATATCGTATGTCGAGTTCCTGAAAAACTGCTGCAACGCAGTAGATGAGACTTTTTACGACGCCATCAATTAAAAGGAAATAGATTTATGGCCTTAACCATCACATGCCCAATCTGTGGTAAACGCAATGGATATGAATTCCGGTTCGGCGGCGAAGACAGGGGGCCAAGGCCTGATGAAGAGGGGCTGACGCCGGAGACCTGGTGCGACTATGCTCATATGAATAACTGCGTTGCCGGCATTCAAAAAGAGTGGTGGTATCACCGGGACGGGTGCGGCTCCTGGTTTACCATCTATCGGGATACGCGCATCAATTTGGAAGTATCGTCACCGAATTTGGATTAATAATTTCTTTTATAAGCATTGGAGTAGTCAATAATGAACAGGCTTGACCATTTGCCGACATTGCGAGTCAGCCCTGAAAAAAAGGTTTCCATAAGTTACCTGGGCAAAACATATCAGGGCGTAGCCGGCGACACAATTGCCACGGCCCTTTATGCCGGCGGCGTTCGTATTTTTGCACGAAGCCTTAAATATCACCGTCCCAGAGGCCTTTACAGCCTGGATGGAGAGTGCAGCAATACTTTAATGGAAGTTGACGGCATTCCAAATGTACGCACGGAAAATACCCTTGTCAGAAACGGGATGAACGTAAAGGCACAAAATGTAGTTGGGAAAAGCCCTGAATACGATTTGTTAAGCTTTATGGATAAACTAAGCTGGGCCATGCCGGCCGGATTTTACTACCGGACGATGCACAAGCCGGCCCCAATATGGCCTGTTGCCATTAAGCAGATCAGAAAAGCCGCCGGACTGGGCGTGCTTTCCCCGGGTTTTAAAATGAAGGGCAACTACGATGAGGTTTATCCCAAAGCCGATGTCTGTATTATCGGCGGCGGCCCGGCGGGCATGTCAGCAGCCCTGTCATCGGCTGAAACGGGGTTGCGTGTAATTTTACTGGAGAACCGGCCCTGGCTTGGCGGTTTTTTTGAATACCGGCCGGCAGAATACAGCCGCGGCGTTCCCCTTTACAAAAGAGCATGCGAACTTACTCAAAAGGTGGACAAAACTCCTAATATCCGGGTGTTTAAACACACAGCCATGGTGGGAGACTACAATAACAACCTGATTACCGCCTTTCAAAGGGGAGATGAATCGGACAGCTTTGAGCAGCGCTATATTGAAATCAGGGCCCAAAGTGTTGTGGTGGCCACAGGCTGCATTGAACGTCCACTCTTGTTTGAAAATAACGAGCGACCCGGTGTGATGCAGATCGGATGCGCCCACAGGTTGGCACGAACTTACGGGCTGCTTCCCGGTGAAACCGCGGTTTTCAGTATTGGGCACGATTTGGGCATTGAGGCGGCCATCGATCTTTTTGACCTGGGGCTTAAAATTTCCTGTGTAACAGATATCCGTGAAGACGGGCAGGAGCCGGACCTGGTGGCTGAACTTGAAAAAAGAAAGATTTCTTTCTTAAGAGGTTGGGTGCCCGTCAAAGTTCATGGTAAAAAAGGAGTAAAAAAAGTTACCTTAAGTGACATTACAGGGAGTAGCCACCGTGAGTTTTCCTGCGATACACTGGTTGCTTCCGCCGGTTTGACGCCGGTGACCGGACCACTCACCCTTGCCGGAGCAAAATTATCTTTTGACACCCATACCGGATTTTTTCTGCCCAAACAATTGCCTGATAAAATGCATGCCGCGGGAAGAATGCTCGGTTTGAACGATCCAATGGCCATAGAAGCTTCCGGCAACCTTGCCGGACTTAAAGCGGCGTTTGACTGCGGGATTACTAAGGACGAACATATAAGCGCGGCCGCAGCATCACTGAAGGCACTGCCCGGGCCGGTCAGAGGAACGAAACTGGCCGCAACGCCGGGGAAAAGCCATAAGGCCTTCATTTGCTTTGACGAAGACGCAACGCTTAAAAATATTGACCAGGCCATGGCCATGGGCTTTGATGTCCCGGAGTTGATTAAGCGCTTCACTTCAGCAGGCACCGGTCCTGGGCAGGGAAGTATTCCAGGGCATAACCTGGCCCTGTATGTGAGCCGGACCCACCTTTCACCGGATAGTAATCCCCAACCGACGACGGTCAGGCCGCCCCTGATACCGACTTATCTGGCAACTTATGCAGGCGCCAACCACGACATGAGCAAGCGCACGCCGGTGCATGAATCTCAGGTGGCATCAGGTGGCATAATGGAACGGTTAGGTGTCTGGAACCGTGCACGCCGTTTTTCCGACGATAATACCGCAAAGGAAGAGATCGAAAATATTCGCAATAATGTAGGGATGTTGGATGCTACAACGCTTGGCAAGTTTCGGGTATTTGGATCGGATGCGTTGAAAGCACTTCAGCGGGTGTATGTGAGCGACATGGCAAAGGTAGTCCCCGGGCGCATCAAGTACTCTGCCATGTGCAATGAGGATGGATGTCTGATCGACGACGGTGTGATAGTCAAGAGGGCGGAGAATGATTACTACCTGACCACTTCAACGGGTCGGACCGGGGCCACGGTGGAATGGTTTCGGTATCATACCCGTTATGACAACTGGGATTTTCACATTGTCAACCTGACGGACGCATTCGGCGTTATTAACCTGGCCGGGCCCAATGCACGAAAAGTGCTTGAGAAAGTAACCGATACGGATGTCTCCAATAATGCCTTTCCCTTTGCAGGTTATCGTGAGTTTTTAATTAAGGATACCATTGCCGTTCGCGCCATGCGTCTTGGGTTTGTGGGTGAGCTTTCATATGAATTCCATGTACCTGCATCTTATATGCAGACCCTTTGGGACATTTTGGAAGATGCCGGCAAAGAATGCGGCATCAGAAAATTCGGGCTGGAAGCCCAGAGCACTTTGCGTATGGAAAAGGGACATGTAATCATCGGATCAGAATCCGAACAGCGCACCACGCTGCACGACATCGGTCTGGGCTTCCTTTGGCACCGCAATAAACCCAAAGCCAAAACCATTGGAGCAGTAGCACTGAAACAGACAGAGCATCAAAAAGAACGTTTGAAACTGGTCGGATTTAAGATGGAAGACTCTTCATCACTGGCGCCAAAGGACGGTTCCATTATTGTTGATACCAAAATTCGGGGATATGTCTGCACGGCGCGTTACAGCTATTCCCTGAAGAAGCCGGTGGGCATGGCTTTGGTGGAAGAGGATTTGACGAAAGAAAGTACAAAGCTTGACATATTTGAAGATGACTGTAAGGGTGAACTCAAGTATGCCAGAGTTGTTCCCATGCCCTTTTATGACCCCCAGGGCAAACGGATGAGATTATAGAATAAGGGAAGCTATGATGACAAGTTATCAAAGGCTGTCTCCGGTCTCATTTTCAGCCAGTCCTGAAAAAACAGAAAAGCGGGATAACTGGACAGTTGTGCTGGAATATAAAGGTGAAGGAGACGGTCCCTGGCTGATCGATCTAAGCCACAGGGCCAAATGGGACTTACAGGATGGCAAAATAGCGGAAATTAAACCCTGGGGGATTGCCGTTCCGGAGAAACCGGGGCAATGCATAATAGAAAACGGCGTGCTTATAAATCGAATGAATCGCACCCAGGCATCGATCTGGCATTTATCCGGAGACCGCCTGCAACCTCCTGACGGCTCAGCGTACACCGATACTACCGATACAACCTTGTTGCTTGCCCTTGCAGGGAAGCAGGTTTTTTCAATAACCGAAAAATTGACCTCTCTGGATTTTTCCGATCCTGAAAAGAAAGCGCCTTTTTTGCTCCAGGGACCGTTATCCCACGTCCCCTGCCAGGTAGTGGTGCTGGTAAAAAATAAAGACAGCGGCACAGTCCTTTTGACCTGTTCCAGGGGATATGCTCATGATATGGCCCATGCGATCTTTGAAGCAGGAGAGGAATTCGGCCTTTGCCCTGCCGGGGAGAATGCATTTGGGCGCCAGCTTAAAGAGTTATCTATATAGACAAAAAAGCACAAATTTGAAAATTGTGCCGGACAAAAGGAAAAAATTGATGAATAAAGAACAGGTGGAACAATCAAAGTCCTTGTTAGGTGAGGATGCTGTTGAAATGTTGATGCAGACCCATCAGGATGCATTATGGATGCTGGAGAATCTGGGTGTGGGCTGCAGGCAGCCGGAAATTCTGGAAGCCTTCCAACAATATGTAACAGACGAAAGGGTCATTATTTATGAAAACCGGGTTTATATCACCGCCGACCTCGTGAAACAGTGTCTTTTAACGGTGCCTGGTGTGTCCGATTTCTTTGTGCCAAGGAACAGTTTTTTCATCGGCGGCACAGCCCCTTACGTTTATGATGACGTAGCCGGAACCGGTGGAATTATTCCCACCACCGAGCATGTGGCCAGGATCGCCCGGATTGCCGAAGAGAATGCAGCAGTGGCCGGCATGGGAAGGGGAGTTAAACTCAACGACGAAATTGAGCAGATGAATGTTATGATTGATAACTGCACCAAACCGCTTTATTTCGCTGTAACGTCAGATGCCTCACTCGAAAGAGCCAAAAAAATCGATGCCGAAAGAGGGAAAATCATGATCGTGTTTTGTCTGACTCGGCCACCTTTGGTAGTGAATGATAATTTTTCCGAATATTTTGTTAAAGTAGTTCAGGCGGGCTTACCTGTCTGCATTTCGGCCATGCCCATGGCAGGGATCAGCGCTCCTTATTGTTACAACGGGGTATTGGCAGTAACACATGCCGAAGTCCTTTTTGGCATCTGTGCCTCCCAGTTGATCAATCCGGGAACAACCACTGTACACGCCGGATTTCCAACCATTGCAGATCCCCGGTTTGAATACAATCCGAATTATGGTTTAAAAAGCCATAACCTTTTGAATATTCTCATGGCTCATTTAAATCTGATGCTCGATCTCCCTACCTTTCAAAGCGGAGCAACCACCAACGAAGAACATGTGACCGAGCGCGCTCTGTCCGATGCCAAAAGCGGCCAGGCCATGGCTTTAAAGTACGGTTTTCACATAATGCGGCATCCCTTTGGGTTCTTGCGCCATCTGATTGATTTCTCCTTTGCCAAACTGGAAGCAACCATTCAAATCGCCGAAAAAGTAAAACCGGAAGACGCGCCGGAAATCGAGATGCCGGTTTATGACGAAAGGGGGATGGAATCGATCCAGCGGAATGCCTTGGGAATGTATATGGATGATTCGTTGACCACCGCTAACATCGGAAAGATTTTTGTAGATTAAGTAACCCACGACTTGAATTAGAAAAAAGATTTATAATTCTCCACGAAATTCAAAACGGAAATATAAGGTTGTTGACAATAATAATCGTACCGAGATATTTAATGATGAAGAAAAAGCTTGGATAATCTGAGAAAAACAGGGAGTAAAAAATGGAAGTAGCGATATGCCCTAATTGCAAAAAAGAAATTCCGGAAGATGCCAAGTTCTGTAACCATTGTTCAAGCCCGATTATCTCCGTAAGTTATAAAAGCGTCTTTAGCTGGCAATGGTCTGACAGGATTTTCCTTTTTGCTGTTATTCTTATTTTTATTGGTTTTTTTCAACCCTGGTTTCCCGGCAGCATTCTTATGCAGGAAAAATCCGTATCCGCATTTCAGATGTTAATCAATATGGGTGATGTGGATATTGATTTTTTAGAAAGTTACAATATTTTGCGAATGGTTTTAATAGTGCCCTTCTTTGCCCTGCTTTTTTATATATTGGTATATTTTCGAAGAGAACTGCAAAACTCAGAGTTTCTACCGCTATTTCTCTTTATTATTATATGTTTTTCAATTATTCCCCTTTTCTTTCAGGCAGCGGGCATTGTTTTCGGAATCATACTTACACTTATGCTGCTTGCCGTAATAACCTTATATTACCGCAGCGCCTCGCGCAAAGGCAAGCTTGGCCCAACAAGCCATTTTCTTCTTCTTATTTTCCTGAGCATGTCGGTCTTTATCTATCAACTGAATCTTGCTCAAAAATTCTATTTTAAACTGACAGAACTAAGTTTTGTCGAAACCTATGGATTCTGGGCGTCATG
>JAFDFH010000156.1 GCA_019309945.1 Deltaproteobacteria bacterium | reverse complement strand
CAGATATTTCCGCCAAAGTACGGCAATCGTGCTTTTCTGACCCCTTCAGCCATGCCAGAGGCATGCAAGCTTCAGTCTAAACAGCTTCAGCCTGACTACGTGAGTAGTTACAACTTTTTTCCTATAACTGTGCTCCGATGATGGCCGCAAGATCGACCATCCTTTGTGAATACCCGGCTTCATTGTCGTACCAGGAGAGTACCTTTACCATATTTTCGATGACATATGTCGATTCCGCATCAACAATGGATGACAGGGTTGATCCGTTGAAATCGATGGATACAAGCGGCGCCTCAGAATATCCAAGTATTCCCGCAAGGGGGCCTTGGGAGGCGATTTTAAGGGCATCGTTTACATCGGAAACATTGACTCCTGATTTCTCTATGGATACAACAAGGTCAACGATGGAAACATTTGGCGTTGGAACACGAATGGCAAGGCCGTTAAGCTTTCCGGCAAGTTCCGGGAGGACCAGCGCTACGGATTTGGCTGCCCCTGTTGTCGTCGGTATCATGGAAAGTGCTGCGGCCCTTGCCCGGCGAAGATCTTTATGAGGGAAATCGAGTAGGCGCTGGTCACCCGTGTACGAGTGTATTGTGGTCATGAGGCCGCACTGGATACCAAAATTTTCCAAGAGAACTTTGGCGACAGGTGCAAGACAATTGGTGGTGCAGGAGGCATTTGAAATAATGTGATGTTGCTTGGGGTCATATTGATGTGAATTGACACCTATCACAATGGTGATGTCAGGGTCCTGGGCAGGTGCGGAAATGATGACTTTGCGTGCGCCTGCAGCAAGATGTTTGGATGTACTTTCCTTGTCTCGGAAAAGACCGGTACATTCGGCAACAACATCCACGCCGAATTCTTTCCATTTTAAACTCCCAGGGTCCTTTACGGATGTAATCGCAAAGGACTTGCCCGAAACTTCAATGGTGTCCTCTTTGGCAACGACATCAAAATCAAGCTTGCCATGGACGGAATCATATTGAAGGAGATGGGCCATTGTAGTTGAATCTGTGAGGTCATTCACGGCTACGACCTCAACATCGGGATTATTGATTGCCGCTCTGAAAACAAGTCGGCCTATTCTTCCAAAACCGTTGATGCCCAATTTTACGCTCATCATTCCTCCTCTAATGTATGGTTGAAGCCCTGAAATACAATCTTAAGTTGATAACATTAAGGTTTAGTCAAAATTTATGGATTTTATATAGTGCCTGAACGAAAACTGCTATTTTCCCCAATTTCTGCGTCAGGCTCAGATTTTAATCCTCAAAATATGCTAATGTATTCCTGCGGTTAAAATCTTCGCCTTCCTTGAACTTGGAAAAACTATCTAGTTTTCGTTCGGGCACTATATAGAAAATTATCAGCTCCGTTTGTTTCCTTTCAGAATACCGCTGGCCAGTGAGATACTCTTCCGCCCGGAATTTTCCAAGTTTACAGCGAGCTCGCCAAGTTGCATTTTCCCTCGATCATTGACGGCCTTGACCAATATCGGAAGGTTCACGCCTGATAAAACCTCAATGCGACCCTCTTCAAGAAATGAATAGCTTAAGTTGGAAGGGGTTCCCCCGAACATGTCCGTGAGAATGATTGTTCCTTCTTGCTCGTTAACCTTTTTAATGCTTTCAGCAATTTTTTTTCGCAGGTCGACAGCGTTTTCACTCAAATCAATTGAAACCGATACAACATTCTCGGGCTTGTGGCCAAGAATTAATTCTGAAGCATTAATGAGGGCATCTCCCAGCTGACTGTGTGTGACGATAACAATACCTATCATAAAACTCCTTCTGTGAGACCTTTGAAAAACACCCCCTTTTGCCCAATTCCGGCGTCAGGCGCAAATTTTAATCCTCAAAATACTAAAATGTATTCCTATGGTTAAAATTATTGCCTTCCTTGGCCTTGAACAAAATGGAACATTTTTCAAAGGTCTCCATGTTTTTAAATTCTATTGTGCTATATCACGATGTGTAATTTCGATGCGCTTCCCCAATTTGTTAATATGATCAAACATGGAGCGAGCAATGGCCACCGAGCGATGCCGACCACCAGTACAGCCAACGGCAATTGTCAAATATGCTTTTCCTTCCCGTTCATACAAGGGAATTAAAAAGTCCAGCAGGTCCAGATACTTCATTAGAAACATGCGGGCGTCATCATTGTTCAAAACATAATTTTTAACCGCCTCTGTTTCCCCATCCAGGTCTTTGAGTTCAGGCACGAAATAGGGGTTCGCGAGGAAACGGACATCCATTATAAGATCAGCATCATAAGGAGTACCGTACTTGAAGCCGAACGTCAGGATATTTATCCTTATGGGCGCAAGTTCTATATTTTTGGTAACAATATCGAGAATGATAGCCCGAAGTTCATGGACATTACACTGGGACGTATCGATAACTTGGTTGGACGCCTTTCGCAGTCCTTTAAGTTTTACTGCTTCGGCACGGATACCCGCCATAAGGTTTTTGCCCCGCGCTAGCGGATGATATCTCCTTGTTTGACTATATCGCCGCAATAGAATTTCTTCCTGAGCTTCGAGGAAGATGATTTCAAAATTGTAGCCTTTTTGATTAAGAGATTCGAAGACCGAGGAATATGTGGAAAGAAAGCCTTTTTCGCGCAGGTCCATGACAAAGGCAAATCCTGCAATTTCTGAAATACTTTCAATCGGCTGCTCCAAAAACATGGGAAGGAGGGCCACCGGCATATTGTCGACACAATAGAACCCCGCATCCTCTAAAGCTCGAATTGCTGTGCTTTTACCGGAACCCGAACGTCCTGTAATGATGATGATGTTGAAATTTTCCACTTTTAATTTGCAGGTGTTTGCTGATTAAAATTCTTCATCCTCCTCCTGAATAATGGAAAAGATATCGTCACGATCAGCGGCATTTAATAGCCTTTCCTTGAAAGGTTCATTTTTGAGGATCCTGGAAATACGAGCGAGTAGCTTCAAATGAAGGCCTGTCGAATTTTCCGGTGTTATCAGAAGGAAAAAAATGTGGGTTGGCCGGCCATCCATGGATTCGAAATCGATGCCTTTGCGGCTCAGTCCGAAGCCGAGAACCAATGATTCTAGATCCTTTAGTTTACCATGGGGAATTCCAATGCCGTCACCGATTCCGGTACTCCCAAGACGTTCCCTTTCCATCAGGACCCTCAGGATATTTTCATGATTTATGCCGGCAATTAGGGCCACAGGAGCAACGAGTTCGTCAAGAACACTTTTTTTATCATGGGATTTCAAGTCGTCAAGGATCGCTTCTTTATATAATACATCAAGAATCTTCATTTCATATCTTTCCGGTTTGTCTTTTTTCTTGGCTTCGCACAAGGGAGGGAGGTTTCATTCAATCACTCCTCCATTGGCCATTGCTTTCCATCAACTGCTGGGTTGAATCAACCCATAGTTGCCTCCCCTGCGGCGATAAAGGACGTTAATTTTCTCTGTTCGGGCGTTCGTAAAGACGAGAAAATTGTCGTTTATAAGATCCATTTGCATAATTGCTTCTTCAATCTCCATTGGTTTATATTCAATGTTTTTCACCGCGATGTGCGTTGCAGGGTCCTCGTCTAACGGGGTTGTGTCTTCAGCAATGATCTTTTTCCCCCGGGTTCTAGACCCACAACGGTGTTCCCTAATTTTTTGCTTGCTTTTCTTTATTTGTTTTTCAAGCTTATCCAGGACCATATCTATAGCTGAATACATGTCTTCAGTTTCTTCTTTACCGTTTATATTCAGCTTGTCGCCTGTAATGTTGACTTCCGCGATATGGCGAAATTTTTCGACCGCCAGCACCACATTTGCTTCTGCAGGATTGTAAAGGAATTTATCGAACCGATCGAGCTTGTCTCGAACATAGGATTTCAAATTTTCGGAGGGGTCAAGATTTTTAAAAGTTACAGATGTCTGCATACAGAGCACCTCCTTTATAAATGTCAACGAGACCTTTGTGAATCTCCCTCAAAGGTCTTTCAACATGGTATTTTAATTGAAAAACCGGATTTGAAAGTCCGCTAAAATTGTTTTCGTTTGTTGGAAGGTAATACTTTTAATATATCCCGATACTTGGCTACAGTCCTGCGGGCAATATTTATGTTTTCCTTCTTTAAAAATTCTGCGATTTTGCTATCGCTGTACGGTTTTTTGGGATTTTCACTTTCGATGATCTGTTTTATTTTTCCCTGAACGCTGGTAGAGGCAATTACGCCACCGTGGATTCGGTTAATAGAACTATTAAAAAAATATTTCAGTTCAAAAATGCCTTGGGGGGTATATGTATACTTGTTTGTAGTAACCCGGCTGATTGTTGATTCATGCATATTAATGTCTTGCGCCACATCTCTGAGAACCATTGGCTTTAAATGTTCAACGCCCTTCTCAAAAAATTCCCTTTGGAACTTCACAATGCTTTCCATTACCTTGAAGATTGTTTTTTGACGTTGATGAATGCTTCTGATCAACCATGCTGCTGAACGCAGTTTATCTTGAATGTAATCTCTGGCCTTGGCAGATACTTCTTTATTACGGCTGATGGCATTTTTATAAAAGGCGTTCATACGAAGTTTCGGCAAGCCGTCATCGTTTAGCATGATCGTGAAATCATTGTCGAATTCATGCACATAAATGTCTGGGGTAATATATTGCGGTTCTTCATCGGAAAATTGTCGACCAGGTCTGGGTTCCAGTCCTTTGATAACCTTTACGGCGGAAATAACACTTTCAATGCTAACCTTTAAGGCCCTGGATATGGCTCTGTAATTTTTATTTTCTAAATGTTTGAGATGGTTCTGAACGATATCCGTTACGATGGAGTTATCAAGATTAAAGTGGTTTGCCTGTATCAATAAGCATTCCCGGATATCCCTGGCACAGATGCCGATTGGATCGAACGTTTGCATCCGGGATAGAAACGCTTCAACCTTTTCAGGTGTGGAATTGCTTGCTTCGGCAAGATCTTCAATAGATATATCCAGATAGCCATCTTTGTTGAGGTTGCCGATAATAAGACACCCGATCTTTTCTTCCTCCGGTGTTTGAATCATCATCACCAACTGCCAAAGGAGGTGATCAGTTAAAGATGGGCGGCGTGATATAAAGGTTTCAAACTTTGGCGAATCTTTTCCTTCAGTTTCAAAACTGATTCTGCCGGGTGAATTGTATTCCTCAATATAATTACTCCAGTCAATATTATCGAGGATTTTCTCTTCTATTTTTACCTCTTTGGTTGAAAGCTTATCTGTGTCGTCTGGTGGCGTTTCAACGGGTTGATCTGAGGGGTCTTCGGCAGAAACATCCTGGAATTCTTCCAGGGTTGGATTCACTTCCAGCTCATGTTGGATCATGTCCATCAGCTCTAGCCTGTTCAGCTGCAGAAGCTTTATCGCCATCTGCAGCTGCGGGGTCATGATCAGCTGCTGGGTTAATCTGAGTTCTTGTCTTAATTCAAGCGCCATTTTACAATCTGAATTCGTCCCCTAAGTATATTCGACGGGCAATTTCACTTGAGGCTATTTTTTCCGGAGGACCGGATTCAATAATCTGACCATTATTTAATATATACGCTTGGTCGCAGACTTCAAGTGTTTCCCTAACATTATGATCTGAGATAATAATTCCTATATTTCGTCTTTTAAGGTGCCTGATGATATTTTTGATATCGATTACAGCCAGAGGATCGATACCTGCAAAAGGTTCGTCTAAAAGCATAAAAGACGGGGTTGTAGCGAGTGCGCGGGTGATTTCTAGACGCCGTCTTTCCCCGCCGGAAAGTACACCGGCTTTTTGTGCAACAAGGTGTTTTATGCTCAATTCTTCGAGAAGGCTGTTGGCACGGTCCTCCTGCTCTGATTTCGATAAGGGCAGGGTTTCAAGAATTGCCATGATATTCTCTTTCACGGTAAGTTTTCTAAATACGGACGCCTCTTGTGGTAGATAGCCGATCCCCTGTCGTGCTCGCAAGTACATGGGACAATCTGTGATATCTTCATCATCAAGAAAAACCTGTCCTTTATTTGGCCTTACCATTCCAACGGTTAAATAGAAAGTGGTGGTTTTCCCCGCACCATTCGGACCGAGGAGCCCGACAACGCTGCTGCTCTCGACATTTAGGCTTACGGAATTGACAACACATCTGCCGTGATAGATTTTAACCAGTTCCCGAAGAGACAATGTTGGCATTCGCTGATTTCTGCTTTTTTTTAGGGCTCACTCAAAAATAACTTTACATTTTAACCGCCGATGCCTCCCGCCTGGCGGCGTTGCGAAAACTCGGAATATGCCAGATATTCCTG
>JAFDFH010000529.1 GCA_019309945.1 Deltaproteobacteria bacterium | reverse complement strand
CAGCCGGTTGCTGTAGATATATTCAAGCTTGCCGATCTTTCCCTTTTCAATCAGTTCCTTTATCTTCCGGATTGCGGGATGAAAAAGTAGGAGGTGGCCAACCATAAGGTTTACACCGTTTTCTTCGGCAAGTTCTTTGAGACGCCTTGCTTCTGATGCCTTGAGCGTAAGGGGTTTTTCAACGAGGAGGTGTTTTTTGTGGCGTATAATAAATTCCGCTATTTCAAAATGGGTTTCGGCAGGAGTTGCCACGGTGAAACCGTCAAAGTCCTCTCTTATGGCATGCCTGATGCTCGGAAAGGTCTTTACATTCGGATACTTATTCTGAAATTCAACTCGAACATCAGTTCTGGATTCTACGATTCCGTGCAGGCAGCCAAGTTCATACAAGGTTTTGATATGGTTTTTACCCCAGCGACCGGCGCCGACCACGCATATAGATCGCGATGTATCAGACACATGGGATAAAGAGTTGGATTTTTTCATTTCGTACCCCTTTATATGACCCTAATCGAGTCAAAACTCGATTAGGCGTTATCAGTTATCTGGTAACAGTTTTTAAAGACCAACAGGCAAGATTACACCTCATCCCCTATTCCTTTGATACCTACCCCTATTTTTTCAACAACATAATTTTGCATTTCCTTTGTCAACTCAGGATAAATGGGTAATGCCAGGGTGTGTCTTGCGGCGTATTCGCTGTTTGGGAAATCGCCCGATTTGTAGCCAAGGTATCTGAAGCATTCTTGTTCGTGAAATGTCACAGGGTAGTATATTTCAGTGCCGATGTTATTTTCTACAAGAAATTTTTTCAGCTCATCTCTTTTCTCCATAATGGAAATAACGTATTGGTTGTAGATGTGACATTTTCTTTTGTAGGCGACAACGGGCTTTTTGATGCTTTTAAAATTCAGGTTTTCGTCGTAGTAGGCTGCATTTTCCTGTCTCATGGAATGCCATTTTTCGAGATGAGGCAGTTTTACCAGAAGTACCGCCGCCTGGATCGGATCAAGCCGGAAATTACCCCCGATCAGCGCGTGGTAGTATTTGGGTTTGGCACCATGGTTTCTAAGTTTCTTGAGTTTTTCATCAATATTTGCATCGTTTGTAACAACCATCCCACCATCGCCCATGCCTCCGAGATTTTTGCTGGGGAAGAATGAGAAGCACCCGAGAGTTCCCATAGTACCCGCTTTTTTCACTCCGTTTTTTGAGGGGTACCTTGCGCCGATGGCCTGTGCCGCGTCTTCAATCACGGGTATGCCAAATCGTCCGGCAATTTCAATAATTGGATCCATGTCTGCACACTGACCATAGAGATGAACGGGAATTATTGCCTTTACCCGGTCTCTCTTTTCCGATTCCGATTCAAGCCATCGTTCGAGGGCATCGGGACTCATGTTGAACGTATCCGGATCTATGTCCACAAATATGGGCGTTGCGTTCAATCTCGCAATAACACCGGCGGTGGCAAAAAATGAAAAAGGGGTTATAATTACGATGTCATCAGAGCCAACATTTAGGGTCATGAGCGAAATCAGCAAAGCGTCTGTTCCGGAAGAAACTCCTGTTGCGTATTTAGCATCCACATACTCCGCAATTTGTTCTTCCAGTTCTGATACTTTGGGACCCATGATATACTGTGTTGAATCAATGACCTCATTGACCGCATCTTTAACATCTTTTTCTATTGTTTCCAACTGTGCATTTAAATCAAGTAATGGAACTTTCATGTTTACTCCTGGTCTAATTTATTTGTTTTATTGCTTTGGAAAATAATAAATCCTCTCATGATTGCGCCGGATTTTGGTTCGAACAAGAGGCTCACCAACGGGTGCATAATTCACGTATTCAGTGGTTGGGAAAGATTCGTATATATCAAGTTCTTCCCTCAATCTTTCTTTGTTTGTACCTGGAAACAAATTCAAGAAAGAAAGCGAGGAAAAGCATCAATAACAAACCAAAAACTTCGGCTAAGGCAATGATAAGCATTTTCCTTGGCTTTATAGGATATAGACTGCTTGTGGCGGGTTGAAGAAATTGTATGTTTTGAATATTGTCTTTTTTAAACTGTAAATTTTTCATCACGTTTAATTTATTTACTATTTCAT
>JAFDFH010000010.1 GCA_019309945.1 Deltaproteobacteria bacterium | reverse complement strand
GGCGGTCAATGCGGCCAGCAGTGAAGCGTATACGGTCATGCGCAATTGTTCAGAACTTTTACTTCCACTCGCTTGCATTTATCCCTTTGCCCTTGTTATTGGTCTTTGGTCACTCAAAACTTGGGACTCACACTTTCACTACTCAACCGCTTTCTGATTTCCCTCTTCCGCCTTCTGTCCTCTGTCCTCTGTCCTCTGATTAGGTATGAAAGCAATCCCCATGGCTAATCTTTTTTGTCGATCCATCCGCAAGTTCAATTACCAACGAGCCGTTTTCGTCTACATCGAGGGCAAGGCCTTCTGTTGTTTCACGGGTCGTGACGATTCGGACCGGCCGGTTCAAGGTTAGCGTATAGCGCTTCCATTCAGAAATAACGTCATCGAGGGCCTCATTATGGATTCGGTTTTCAAATATTTCGAGAAATTCGGCAAGGAGCTCGTTTCTTGATATTTCTTTTCCCAGGAGCCCTTTTAAAGAACACGCCAGCGGTTCTCCAGAAGGCGGGTCATTGTTTACATTGATGCCTATCCCGACATTAATAAATGTAATCCTATCGGCTTCCGCTTCCATTTCAGAAAGTATCCCGGCAATTTTTCGGTTATCGACCAGGAGGTCGTTGGGCCACTTTACCCTGGCGTCAATATTGAACCGTTTGCGTAAAGTTAAGGAAAGGGCAAGGGAAGCGGCAAAATTGACCCGGGCACTCAGAACGGGTGGTATCCGGGGCCTGAGGACAAGGGTAAAGTAGAGGCCGCCTTCGGATGAAACCCAATTTCTTTTTAAGCGTCCCCTCCCTTTTTCCTGCCGACCCGCGATGACAATAGTAAAATCAGGGCAGCCCCTTCTTGCCAAGTCCCTGGCGATGTCCATTGTAGAAGTAACTACCGGGAAATAGTGGATTTTTGATTCCCGCCCGACAAATTCCCATGAAAAAAGGGCGTCCGGAGAACTTTCCAGCCTGTATCCCTTGGGTGTTGAGACGATGTGGTACCCGAATTCCTGGAGTTTGCGGATGTGCTTCCAGATGGCAACCCTTGAAACACCCAGGGCGGCACTCAATACCTCCCCGGAAACGACCTGTTTCTTTTCTCTAAGTATTTTAAGGATTTGTCCTTTTTTTTCCATGATACGGATTAAGGATTGGGGGTTATTGAAATTCCAGTACGGACAAGTCCACACATCTTTTGGTTAATCTTACATGAAGGACGAGTTAACGAATTGGTTCGGAAGTGTCAAGGAAAAATATTTTTAAAGAGAGCCAGTTTCAAAACGTCCCATTTTGCCCAATCCCTGCATTAGGCTCAAATTTTAATCCTCGAAATACTAAATGTATTCGTGCCTGCCCCGTAGGTCCGGAAGATCGTACTGGGGTGGTTAAAATTATCGCCTTCTTTGACCTTGAACAAACTGAAACGTTTTGAAACGGGCTCAAGATAATGACCGGGAGTATTACAACGCTGCAAGGAGTCTTTCGTGGATATTGTCAAATCCGCCGTTGGACATAATCAAGATCAAATCACCGGGTTCGGCTTCCTGGACCAGAAAATCGATAATCGTATCGGTATCCGGGAAATAATGTGCATCCTGACCCCGGTTTTTCAGATCATCGACAAGCATTTCAGAGGAAAACCGTTCTTCAACCGGAATTTTATGAAGCAATGGTGGTTTACGGATACATACAAGATCTGCCTGGGCGAAAGAGAGTGGATAGATGTTCTGGAATACGGTGCGCATACTTGTGTTGGTTCTCGGTTCGAATACAGCGATCAGACGCCCATTGGGGTAAAATGGTTTCACCGCCTGGATGGTTTCGCGCACGGCAGTGGGATGATGGGCAAAATCGTCCATTACGGTAATGTCTCTTTTTTGTCCGCGGACTTCCTGTCGGCGCTTAATCCCCTGGAAGGTTTCGAGGGCCTGGGCCATGACCGCTTTTGGCACCTTTATCTGATCGGCGATTGCGATCGCCGCCAGGGCATTGAGCAGGTTATGTTCGCCCATAAGCTTCGTTTTAAACGTTCCAAAACGCTTTCCCTGCTTTAAGACTTCAAAAAAACTCCAGGGGGGTCGAATCATAATCTCAGACAGCTGCCAGGGGGCGTCTTTTTTCTTGCCATATCCAAAAATAGGAAAATCCCTGTGCGCTATAAGGCGGGCCACATTGTGATCACCGACAAAAGCAAAGAGGGTGCTTTTTGAGGAAATTCCGGAGATAAAATTATCAAAGGTGTGTTTCACATGATCCATGTCATTAAATATATCCGCGTGGTCAAATTCAACGCTGGTCAGAACGGCCAGGTAAGGATCATAATGTAAGAACTTGGGTCCCTTGTCAAAAAATGCGGTATCATATTCATCCCCTTCGATGACAATATAGGTTCCTTTTCCCAAAAGATAGTTACTGTTAAAATTTTTTAAAATTCCCCCGATAATAAATGAGGGATCAAGATCGGCCTTATGAAAAATCCACGCCAGAATTGACGATACCGTTGTTTTACCGTGGGTACCGGTAATGAGAATCGGCTTTTTACCGGCAGCAATAAATCGGTTGATTGCCTGGGGCATGGAACAGAAACAAAGGCCCATTTCAAACATGCGGCGTGCTTCGGGATTATCCCTTGTTACCGCATTGCCCACAACCACAAGGTCCGGGCCATAAGTCATATGGTCCCCGTTAAAACCCTGAAAAACCTGGATCCCTCTTTGCAAAAGAAAATTGCTCATGGGCGGATACATGTTATGGTCGGAACCGGTGATGTCAAACCCCATATCTTTGAGCATACAGGCAAGAGCCCCCATGCCCGTTCCGCATATTGCGATAAAATGTATATGCTTTACGTTGTCCGGAATAAAGTTGTTGCTCAGGTCCATCCTGTTGCTCCTCTGAATTCGACTAATGATCTTACATTAATTTTTAACATTTAAAACCCCTTTTTCAAAAAATTGTTGTAACCGTTCACGGGTTCAAAGGTTCAGGGTTCAGAGGTTTGAAGTTCAATGCAAATCTCAACCGTTGATACGTCAAACCTGAATTTTGGTTGCGACTTTGGGTTGAAAACGCAAATTCATGGCACAGCCGGTTAATTCATACGCAAAATGGCGGAATAATTCGATTGAGAGACCCACTGAAACTCATTTATTCCATCAGGCTTAAGCAAAAAAGCAACCCTGAACCTTTGAACCCTGAACCTGTGAACGGCTATAAATTGTTTTTCCAGATAATGCCATTGACTTGATATATAGCCAACAGGTCCGGAATCAATGTCACGCGTTTAAAATTGTATTTGTGGCTTTCAGCCCTTAAAACACAAAATACAAAACACCAAACACATGAAATTTAAGTTTTTAGGAATTCATCCGTATATTGATTTTATTAAAAATGATGGTATATCCAGTTCACATCCTTTTTTTCTATTTGCATCGGAATAATCAGATCGATGAATAAAGACCCAACTAAATTAATCATCCCTTCCATTCTTGCACCGGCCGGGAATAAAGCATCTTTTCTGGCCGCCCTTGCGGCCGGTGCGGATGCCGTTTACTGTGGCCTGAAACAATTTTCGGCACGGATGGAAGCGCCTAATTTTACCCTTGAGGAGCTGAGGCGTCTGACGCATCTGGCCCATGACAAGGGGATCAAGGTCTATGTTACCCTGAATTCGCTTTTAAAACCGGAGGATCTGGATGGTGCCGGAAGGCTTATCGATCAACTTAACCGGTGGGTGGAACCGGACGCTCTGATCATACAGGATCTGGCACTCGTGCAACTGGCCCGGCAAACCGGATTTACAGGCGAGCTTCATTTATCAACCCTTGCCAATTTAAGCTTTCCCATGGCCTTGAAATTGGTGCACAAAAACCTCGGGGTCGATCATGTTGTCCTTCCCAGGGAACTTGACATTGACGAGATAAAGACCCTGGCTCAGGCTTGCCCAAAAAGCCTGGGCCTGGAAGTATTCGTGCATGGGGCCCTTTGTTATGGCGTATCCGGAAGGTGTTACTGGAGCAGTTTCCTCGGCGGTAAAAGCGGCCTGAGGGGGAGGTGCGTCCAACCCTGCCGCCGGAATTACGCTCAATCCGGTCAGCGGCGCAGATTCTTTTCATGCCAGGATTTGAGTTTGGATGTCCTGGTCAAAATTCTTTTACCCATCCCCAACGTTCGAACCTGGAAGATCGAAGGCCGCAAAAAAGGCCCCCATTATGTCTTTTGTACGGTCAAAGCCTACCGGATGTTAAGAGACCAGGGTCAAGATCCCCAGATAAAAAAAATGGCCGTGGATCTCCTTGCACAGGCGATGGGTCGAACAGGAACCCATTATCGTTTTTTACCCCAGCGGCCCCAGGTACCTGTCGACGGAAACAGTCAAACCGCTTCCGGACGTTTTGTGGGCAAAATAATGGGATTGAGACACAAACCCTATCTCGTTCCCCGGGAATCGCTTTTTCCAGGTGACGTTCTGCGACTTGGATTTGAAGATGAATCCTGGCATACCATAAACAAGGTCAACAGATATATACCCCCCAAAGGACATTTCAACATAAAAGTTTCTCCCCGAAGCAGTCCTATGAAAGGAACACCGGTTTTTTTGGTGGATCGGCGCGAAAAAAACCTTGAAGAATCCTTATCCCGACTAGACCGGGAACTCTCCCAGATATTGGAATTTAAGGTCCCTGATTCAACGTTTAACACCGGACGGCCGAAGAAATCCAAAAAAAAGTCGTTGCCCTTTGACCTTTATGTGTACCGGAGGCCCGTCCGGCCTGGTCGCAGAACGCCTGCGGGCGAGTCAGGACTATGGTTGTCGGATGACGTGCCGGCAGAAATGATAAGGAGTGCAGCACCCAGGTGGTGGTGGCTTCCACCTGTTATATGGCCCGGAGCGGAGAGAAGCATAAAATCCCTGGTCGATCATATTCTAAAGAAGGGCGGGCGAAATTTTGTTCTGAACGCCCCCTGGCAGGTGGCATTTTTTGAGCTTCCCAAAAGTGTAAATCTCTGGGCTGGTCCCTTTTGCAATCTGACCAATACACTGGCCATCAGCATCTTGGAATCATTGGGTTTCTCCGGGGTAATCATCAGTCCGGAACTCGGCAGCCAGGATTATTTGCTTATGCCCAGACAAAGCCCCCTGCCGCTGGGAATCGTCATTTTGGGGAACTGGCCCCTTTGTGTTTCCAGAATCGTTTTTAAGGATTTTAAAATAGATGAACCATTTACCAGTCCGAAGGGCGAGCAGGCCTGGGTAAAAAAGTATGGTTCCGATTTCTGGATCTATCCGAACTGGAATCTGGATATCAGGGACAAAAAAGCGTCGCTTCAAGTTGCCGGATATACGCTGTTTGTCCACCTCATAGAACCTGTCCCACGATCCGTGAAGTTAAAAGAAAGGCCCGGCTTGTGGAACTGGAACATTAATCTGCTTTAACTTATTTTAGATAGTGTCCGTCCAGAAACGAGGATTTTTGTTCGAGATCAAGGCATGCGAAAAATTTTACCGCAGGCATATAGTTGATATTCCGAGGATAAAATTTTGAGCATAACGTAGAGATCGGGCCAAAAGACCGTTTCTGGATGGGCACTAGATAAGAGGGCGAATCATAATGAAACCTGTATTCTTCTTTTCCGAATCCATAGCCGTCCGATTGCAAACCGGTCCTGATATCGGTAATATCACCCCGGAGATAAGTCAATGCGTAAGGGCCTCTAAAATCGGAATTGGGAGTCTTTGTGCAACCATGATCGGTTCTACGGGTTCGCTTACGACCATCGAATTCGAACCGGGTGTGGTCGAGGACTTGAAACAGGCCATCACCCGCCTGGCGTCTCCCGATCTGGAATATGAACATGAAAAGGCGTGGCATGACGGCAACGGACACAGCCATGTTCAGGCGGCCTTGCTGGGGCCTTCAATCGCTCTGCCCATTCGAGATGGTCAGTTGAAGCTGGGTACCTGGCAGCAGGTGGTGGCCATCAATCATGACAACCAACCGCGAACCCGAACGATTGAGGTGACCATCACCGGAACGTTGAGATAATATTGAGACCTTTGCAAAACGCCCCCTTTTGCCCAATTCCGGCGTCGTTCATTAACGACTATGTTTTATCCAATCCTTTTTTTAATTTTTTTTCGATTTCAGAAAAAAGGTTTTTTCTCTTTTCAGCCTGCTCCGCCTGGAGCGACTCAATTTTCCGGGTATAATCTTTTTTGGCTGCTTTAAATTTTTTTAGCTCCTTTTCAAGTCCGCTCTCACTTGTACCCTTTGGTATTTCTTCGACCAACAGATGATTTTTGATAAACAGACGGGTTCCATAGGCCCCCTCAACGATATCTATAATTCCGATTTCGTGAAGCTTTCTGCATATTAGGTTGGCGCGTTCCGGCGAAAAGGACAGGGTCTGGCAGATTTCATCAATGGAAGGTGGTATCGTTTTTTGGTGCTCCCAAACCCTTATTGCGGCCACAACGAGATGGGCGTAGGAATATAAATCATTACCTTGCATAGGTCATCTTATTTCAACGATTCATCCTGGGATCCGTCAATTCCGCTGCTCGTAATAAAAAGGCTTAATTTTACAGGAGCGCTTCTTGACATAAAATTATAAGCAGAGTAACATTTATTTTTATTTAGTCAAGGCAGTTTCCATCATTATTGAAAAACAAGAATCTGAATTTAGGGGGAGGATACCATGACTGAAATTATTGAGGTTAAAGCAAGAGAAATTCTGGATTCGAGAGGAAATCCGACTGTTGAAGCGGAAGTTTTTGTTGCTTGTGGCGCTGTTGGGCGCGCCGCAGTCCCCTCGGGTGCATCTACAGGAACACGGGAAGCAATAGAGCTTCGTGATAAACGATCAAAGCGATTTGGTGGAAAGGGTGTTGCCGGCGCTGTAAAAAATGTCAGCAATGAAATCGCTCCGGCCGTCCGCGGCATGGATGCGGCGGACCAGGTCACCCTGGATCATTTCATGATTAACCTTGACGGTACCCCCAATAAATCAAAACTAGGCGCAAATGCAATTCTTAGCGTGTCCATGGCGGCTGCCAGAGCTGCCGCTTCAGCCCATGGCCTGTCCCTGTTCAGATATTTAGGAGGGATAAATGCACGCTACCTCCCGATTCCGATGATGAACATCATCAATGGTGGTGCGCACGCAGCCAACAATCTTGATATCCAGGAGTTTATGATCGTACCCCTGAGTCCCAAAACCTTTGCTCAGGCCGTGCAAATGGGAGCGGAAACGTTTCATTGCCTCAAGAAGATTTTAAAAGAAAAAGGACTCCAAACGGCTGTGGGCGATGAAGGCGGTTTTGCACCGAACCTTGAATCGAATGAAGAGGCTATAAAATTTATTATTGATGCAATTGAATCCGCAGGATACACACCCGGCAAAGATATCGGGATTGCATTAGATGCCGCTGCAAACGAGTTTTACAAAAAGGGCAAATATATTTTAAAGTCGGAAAATATAAAGCTATCATCTGCGAAAATGATCGACTACTATGAGAACTTGATCGACAAGTATCCGATCCTTTCGATTGAGGATGGCCTTGCCGAACAAGATTGGAACAACTGGGAATTAATGACCGATCAGTTGGGCGGATCAATTCAAATTGTCGGGGACGATATTTTTGTGACCAATCCCAAAATATTCAGCAAGGGTATTGAAGAAGGAATTGCAAACGCCATTCTGATCAAGCTGAACCAGATCGGAACAGTGACTGAAACCCTTGATGCCATTGAGATGGCCAAGCAGGCAGGCTACACGACGGTCATTTCCCACAGATCTGGTGAGACCGAAGACACATTTATTGCAGATCTTGTGGTCGGGGTCAATGGAGGTCAGATAAAAACGGGTTCGATGTCCCGAACGGACCGGGTTTCCAAATATAATCAGCTGATTCGAATTGAAGAAGAACTCGGCGAAGGCGCCCGACTTTCGGACGAAATTTTTATATCGGAATAAATGCTGCTCTCCCTGAAAAAATCCCTCGTCATCTTTTCAAGCATAGCAACCTTGACATGTTTGATTTCATCGGCGAGTGCCTATGTTTTGCAAGGACCCCATATTCTGGAGTTAATGACACAGAAGCTGGGGCAAACCAACAGGCTATTTATATCTCAGACGCTCATCCTTTATGGGGACCAAGCGCAAGAAGCGCCGGTTGTGCTAAACGAAAAATTAAGCTATCTGTTTCCGGAAAATTTCCGTTCCGATATTCAGTCTGAAAATGTTAAAAAAATTCATGTGGTGTCAAAGGGTGTCGCCTTGACCGTGATTGACGGGAAGATTTCTATCAAAGCCGAAACACGGTTTGATCGTTATAAATATTTGTTCCTTTACCATTCCCGCACAGCCCTTGATAAAAAGATTTCCGGCCTGGGTGTGGATGTTTCCATTTCTAGCCTGGGACGTTTTCAGGGAAAAATTGCATATGTGATTGGGGCCCGGTATCCGGATGAATCGGTACCTCAAATATGGGTTGATAGAGATACATTCATGCCGATTCGTTGGGTCATCATGGGCAAAGATACACAAAGCTATTTAGACCCTCTGGAAGTGCGGTATCTTGGGTGGCGTCAGGTGAAAGAAAATTGGTATCCGATGAATATTCAGTTTTATCAAAATGACTTTTTGTTCCGCGAAATAATGGTCGATGCCGTTAAGCTGGATGTGTCTTTTCCTGAGAAAACTTTTGATATTGAGCATCTCAAATCAATTTACAAGCCAGCCATTGCGATTTTTCCGGAAAAAGGGGCGTTAGAGGGGATAGGTGAGGTCCAAAAAACGATCGAAGACTTTAACAAAATATTTGAACCCGATAGTAAATAAACGGATCGTGGGATGCATTCAACACCAAAGGTCTCTCAACAATTGCAGAATTTAGAAATTCTTTACTATAATTTTGTTAAGGAAACTTAATGGATTATAAAACGAAATTCATATTTGTGACCGGTGGTGTCCTCTCATCCCTTGGAAAGGGGCTCGCTTCAGCATCGATCGGGGCGCTGCTGGAAAGCCGCGGTCTTTCGGTGACGATCCAGAAGCTTGATCCATATATTAACGTCGATCCGGGAACCATGAATCCTTTCCAGCATGGCGAGGTTTTTGTTACCGATGATGGGGCCGAGACCGACCTTGATCTCGGTCATTACGAACGCTTCACCCAGGCTAAAATGTGCATGCAGAATAATTTTACCAGCGGGAAAATATATGACGCGGTAATTATGAAGGAACGCAAAGGAGATTATCTGGGGGGCACCGTTCAGGTTATCCCGCATATTACAGACGAAATTAAAAGAAGAATTCGTTTGGTGTCTGATGGCGTGGATATCGTTATCGTTGAGATCGGCGGAACCATCGGTGATATTGAAAGTCTTCCGTTTTTGGAAGCGATCCGTCAATTCAGGGCGGAAACCGGAAAAAATAATGTGCTTTATATCCATCTGACGCTGGTTCCGTATATTCGGACCGCCGGGGAGGTCAAAACGAAACCCACTCAGCACAGCGTTAAGGAACTTCGAGGTATTGGTATCCAGCCGGATATCCTGCTATGCCGATCGGACAGGTATTTGCCGAAAGATATCAAGGCTAAAATCTCACTTTTCTGCAATGTGGGTGTGGATGCCGTGATCACGGCCAAGGATGTGGAGTGTATTTACGAAGTTCCCCTGATATACCATAAAGAAGGCCTTGATAACAGGATTGTGGAAATGCTTCATATTTGGACGCGGGCTCCCCGGCTCGAGGCATGGGAAGAACTTGTCAAAAAAATAAAAGAACCGAAATTTTCAGTGGCCATTGCTATCGTTGGAAAATATACGGATCTGACGGAATCTTACAAAAGTTTAAATGAAGCGCTTTGTCACGGCGGGATCCTCAACGATTGTCGGGTTGACCTCATGTTCATTGATTCGGAGAAATTAGAAACGGGCAATTGCGGACAGATTCTTGCCGGGGCCAACGGTATACTGGTTCCGGGAGGATTCGGATCGCGAGGAATCGAAGGAAAGATCCTTGCCGTCCAATACGCCAGAGAGAACGGGGTTCCGTTTTTCGGCATCTGCCTGGGGATGCAGGCGGCCGTCATCGAATTTGCACGAAACGTGGCAGGTTTGGAAAGTGCCCATAGCTCGGAATTTGATGAGCGCACGCCGTATCCGGTTATCTATTTGATGACGGAATGGTATGATGACAAGACCGGAACAACACAGTTGCGGGATACCACTTCAGACAAGGGCGGTACCATGCGTCTCGGTGCTTACCCGTGTCGAATCAAACCGGGTACTTTTGCGGATAAAGCCTATGGCGTTTCAGACATTTCAGAACGACATCGCCACCGATATGAATTCAACAACACCTTTTTGGACCAACTCGAAACAAAAGGACTGGCGGTCAGCGGTGCCTCCCCTAGTGGGGAACTGGTCGAGATCATTGAGATCAGCGATCATCCCTGGTTCCTCGGATGTCAATTTCATCCGGAATTCAAATCACGGCCCATGGATCCTCATCCGCTGTTCACAGATTTCATCAAGGCTTCATTAGGAAAATAAATAACTAGCCCGTGAGCCTGGTTCAATATTACGAGACCTTTGCAAAACGCCCCTTTTTGCCCAATTTCTATGTCAGGCTCAAATTTCAATCCTCAAAATACTAAATGTATTCCTGTGGTTAAAATATTCGCCTTCCTTGAACTTGAACAAAAATGAGCATTTTTCAAAGGTCTCATTACGGAAGTTCTTTAATCCATGAACCGTCTTTAAACCAGCGCTCGTTCAATTTTTTGAGCTGGCCGGTTCCGTTAAGGGTTGCCAAAAAATTTTGCAACAAGTTGATCAACAGTGTATCTTCGGGTACGGCGATTCCCAGGGGTTCAAAAGTGAGTTGTGCCTGTCCGGCGATCAGCCCCTTATCGCGGTAACGAAAAGCGGTAAAGGCACAAAAGGGATAGTCGGCGATCAGGGCATTAATCTTGCCTTTCGAAAGTAATTCAATTGCTTCGTCATAAGATTTTATTTTCATTAGCTTGGCCTTGGGAGCAGTTTTTTCGACAAACGTCTGACTAGTTGAGTCCTTTAGGGCCGCCACGGTTAATTCCGGATTGTTAAGGCCCTCTGCATCTTGCAGGCTGGCAGCGGTCTGGTTATTGGTCAGGATGCCTTTGCCGGAGACAAAATAGGGGCCGACGAAAGCCACTTTCCGATTACGCGCTGTTGTCATGGTCATACTGGAGATAATCATGTCAACTTTGCCGGTCTTCAGGGCTGGCAGCAACTCAGGAAAAGGCATAGCGGCAAATTTTAGTTTTACATCCAAATTCATTGCGATCAATTTTGCAATGTCAGCATCCAGACCGATGATTTCGCCTGTTTTGGTGGTAGCGTTCAGGGGAGGTTGGCTACCGGCAATGCCCACGACCAGTTCTCCTTTTTTCAAGATACGTTTCAGTGCGGTTCCTGCCGGTGCGGTGGTGACGAACATAAGCGCCAGTACAATTGTAAGGGTAAAGATAAAGACTGTTTTTTTCACTGGTTTTCTCCTTCGCTAAGTTTTTAGGATAGAATATCGAATCATGTGAAGCTCCAATATCTGAACTTTGGTATGTTGACAATACTTTATTTAAAAAAAATGAATTCTAATGTTGACAGCTTCGTAAAAAGTCCAACTTCTGCCTTGCGCTGCATCCTTCGTCAATGATAAGATTTCCCTGACAACAGGACCCCTTCGATAAACGGATCAATCGCACCATCCAAAACCGCATTGACATTGCCGACTTCAAGATTTATGCGATGGTCTTTGACCATCTGGTAGGGTTGCATAATGTATGAACGGATCTGGCTACCCCAGGCGATATTATCCTTGCTCGCGTGCATCTCCTTGAGTTTTTCGTCCTGCTGTTGTTGCTCTTTCTGATACAGCCGGGCTTTGAGCACTTTCATTGCCATATCCTTATTTCGATGCTGGGATTTTTCCTGCTGGCACTGTACAACGATTCCGGTTGGAAGATGGGAGATGCGGATCGCACTGCAGGTTTTATTGACGTGCTGTCCGCCTGCCCCGCTGGCTCTGAACACATCAATGCGAAGGTCCTTATCGTCAATTTCAATAATGATTTCTTTGTCAAGCTCCGGATAAACAAATACCGATGCAAAAGACGTATGCCTTTTGCCACTGGCATTAAACGGTGAGATCCTGACCAGACGGTGGACGCCGGTTTCTGATTTTAAATATCCGTAAGCGTTTTCGCCCCCGGCCGTAAACGTAACCCCTTTAATACCGGCTTCATCACCCGGCTGAAAATCGATTATGTCGGTTTTAAAACCCTTGCGCTCGCTCCATCTCAAATACATCCTAAAAAGCATTTCAGCCCAATCCTGTGCTTCGGTTCCACCGGCACCGGCGTTAATCGAAACGATGGCATTATTTTGATCATCCACACCGTCGAGCATCAGCTCCAGAGCGAGTTTTTTTATTCTTGCGTCAATCGTGCGAACCTGTTGAGCGACCTCTTCGAGGGCATCGGCATCCGACTCCTCAATGGCAAGATCGAGCAGTATTTCATTTTCTTCAAAATCTTTGTAAATGCTTTTAAAACTTTCAATCTTTTCAGACAACATCGTCCGTTCTTTTAAAACCGACGGGGTTTTTTCAGGATTGTCCCAGAAGCCCTTTTGGGCAATCAAAGCTTCAAGTTCTTTAAGCCGATTCTCTTTGCCGGCAAGGTCAAAGATAGTCTTTTAACCGGTCTAATTTCTGGCCATGTTCCTTGATGATCTGTTTAATTTCTAGTGACATTGCGTGTACCTCCTAACCCGGATAAACCGGAACTAAAAAAGTTATATTAATTAAATCCCAAATCGTGCCTGAAGGGGCTTTGCGTTCAAGCGCGACTTAAGATTCAACCCTTTTTTAAAGCAGCCCTTCCTAACGTTATTATTATAACAATTAATGTTGCTCCAATGCAAGCTATGGCAAGCACATCGCCAAAACGGGTATAGAAAGTTTTTTCCTGTATAACGGGCATGGTGTGCGTTATTACTTTTTCCTGAAAAAGGGGCGTTGTCGCGACAATCCGACCGGCAGGATCCACAAACCCGCTGATGCCGGTATTGGCCGACCGAATAAGGGCCCGCCGGTTTTCGACAGCTCTAAAAACGGCCATGGAGAAATGCTGGTAGGGTGCACTCGATTGGCCATACCATGCATCATTGGTTACATTAACGAGTAACGCGGCGTTATTTTTTACCATGGCCCTGGAAAGATCCGGAAAAATTATTTCATAGCAGATCTGAACGCCTAATTTGTAATTTTTCCATTGAATCGTATTCCCTTTTTGGCCCGGCTGGAAATCACCAACTGTTGCTACTATTTTTCCAATAAATGGAAACCAGTTTTTAAAAGGGACATACTCGCCAAACGGAACAAGATGTACTTTGTCATATTGGCCTTGTATTTTCCCGTCCGGTCCGATCAGGTAAACGCTATTGTAATGTCCTATATTGTTTCCCCTGCGAATATAGGACGGACTGCCGATCAGAAAATCCGTCCCTGTATGGTGAATCCCTTCTATAACCATTTCCGTCAGCTTGGGATTGCGCAGAAAATAAAACGGAGCGGCGGTCTCAGGCCATACCACAAGATCCGGCTGACGGGGTCGGGCTGAAAGAGACAACCGTAAATATTTTTCGATTGTCCCTATCTGGAATGCAGGATTCCATTTTAGGGCCTGATCGATATTTCCCTGGACTATGCTAACGGACACAGACGGAGAAACGGCAACCTGCTCATCAATGGAATTTATGCGCCCCTTACCATAGAACCATACCAGGCAAAAAATGAAGCCGAAAATCAAGAGTAACCCGACAGCCGGAAGTTTAGGCACCCGTATGCCCTGCCATTCCGTTTGCGTGACATAAAGAAAGACCAGGAAAATGGCCCCATTGATCATGGCAATTAAAAAAGAGACACCATAGACACCAAATATATCTGAAATTTGGATCACATGCAAATTTTTATATTGGGAGTATCCAATGAGTTCCCAGGGGAACCCGGATAGTAGAACGGATCGAATATATTCGAGGGATACCCAAAAAACCGGAATCATGATCAGGCAAACGAGGGGTTTTGCACACAAACCTGTCAACGCTAGTGAAAAGATCGCAATGTAAAGGGAAAGGTAGACCGAAAATAGGATCAGGAGGGCAATACACAAAAACCAGTCAAGGTGGCCGTATGTTCGCATGGTATAGCTGAGCCAGTATATCAGGGTAAGGTAATGGATAACTCCGGTTAAAAGTCCGAGTCGAAAACTGTTTTTGGGGGAATGGTTTTTTATGGAAAACAATAATGGAACCAGGGCAAACCAGGCCAGCCAGTCAATACCGATCTTGGGGAAAGCGCCGGTAAGCAACAGGCCGCTTAACAGGCCTAACAAAATGTCCCCTTTTTTAATTTTTTCTTTTTTGAAGCTTTTCGAAGTCCCGACCAGGTAAGACTTGAAATCTTTCCTTAAAAGGCGTTTTATCATTTTTTCCGTTCGCTAACGTTATGGCCCCATTTGTGCGTCCCTTGAAAAAGGTTCAATAGGGTTCTAAAAATACACAAAAAAAACCCACACAGACACCACACAGGTTGTTCCAAAAACTCTTCAGACCCTGTGGTATTAAGCATTAAAAAGAATTCAGTCAACAATTTATTGACCTGGGCCTTTTTACTTAGCCATTAGCGTTACTTTTTACGAAGCTGTCAATTTTATTTTAAGATTTTTGCACAATGTGTTAGAGAAGGAATGTACTATCGCCTAACACGTCCATAAAAAGGTCGTTTATCAAACGTTCTGAGGGACCATCAATTTTTAATCATAAGGAGTGGCATATGAATAAATTCCAACGAATTACGCTTTTTGTGGGCTTGGCTTTGGTTTTTGGCCTGGTAAAATTGGTTGCGAATCCATTTGCTTCGGACAACGAATATACGCGATCTTCCCTGAGCGGCCTTCCGGGTGTCGCCGTGCTGGTAGAATCGATATCCTCTGAAATGAAGCGGGAAGGTCTAACCCAAAGCCAGATCGCTTCGGATGTGGAATCAAAGCTGCAGGAAGCGGGAATTCAGGTGTTGACCAGGGAGAATGGGCTATGGGTTCCGGGGACGTCGTATCTTTATGTCAATGTCGATGCATTCAAGTCAAAGGAATACGTATATTCCATCCAACTTGAATTTCACCAGGATGTTTTTTTGAAACGAAAACCCGAAATCGAGGTTGATGCGTCAACATGGTCCAAACGCTATGTGAGTGCAACGTCAAACTTTAAGGCGATCCGTGCCAACACAAAAGACATGGTTGCCATTTTTATTAATGCCTTCTTGTCCGTAAACCCCCGGTCGCTTCACTCTAAAAAGTAAAAAAATCGGAGGTAATCTCGACGTTATTCAGTACCTGATCGAATTTCGGCTCGATTAGGCGATTACATTAACGATATTATTATAGTCATGGTTCAAAATGCCGGTATTCGAATATAAAGCCTTAGATCCGAGGGGTAAGAACATCAAGGGAATAATTGATGCCGAAAGTGCTTCGGCAGCCCGTCAAAAGCTCCGGGTTGCCAAGAATTTCCCTGTTTCAATCAAGGAAGTCCTTGAAACCCAAACAAAAAAAGATACAGAAGTTTTTTCGCATATACGATTTTTTACGCGTGTGAAGACGTCTGACATTTCAATGATGACCCGGCAGCTATCAACACTTGTCGGTGCCGGCTTTCCACTTGTATCTGCAATCGATACGTTGATACGGCCGACAAAATCCCACGGACTGAATCGCGTGCTGGCCCGGATCAAAGATGCCATTGTGGAAGGAAACAGTTTTGCCGAGGCCCTGTCTTTTTATCCGCATATATTCCCGCCCTTTTACGTGAACATGGTGCGAGCCGGTGAATCTTCCGGGAGCCTGGAGATTATTCTGGAACGCCTTGCGGATATCAGCGAAAAACAGCAGGCGCTCAATAATCGAATTAGAACAGTACTTGCCTATCCGGTTTTGATGGCCTTCATAGGAGTGGTTGTTCTATTTCTTCTGATGACTTTTATTGTCCCCGGCATCACGACCATCTTCACGGATATGAATCAAGTGCTGCCGCCCT
Organism: Deltaproteobacteria bacterium; assembly: GCA_019309945.1. Classification (GTDB taxonomy): domain Bacteria; phylum Desulfobacterota; class Desulfobacteria; order Desulfobacterales; family JAFDFH01; genus JAFDFH01. Next base: position 12,377 of record JAFDFH010000010.1, on the reverse strand, counting down.
CGACACGCTTGCTGATAGCGTCCAGCAACTTCTTTAAATCTTTTTGGTGGTTGCTATTGGTCGTGATCGGGGGGATGATTTTCACATTCCGGGGCATCAGAAAAACCGTAAAAGGGCAATTCATGGTAGATAAAACAACCCTTTCATTGCCGGGTGTCGGTCCATTAGTAAAAAAACTGGCGGTCGCACGATTTGCCCGGACCCTCGGTTCACTCCTTGAAAACGGCGTGACCATGCTTTCTTCACTCGAAATTGTCAAAAATATTGTAGGCAATGTACTGATATCCAAAGCAATCGAAGAAGCATCGGCGGAGGTTGGCCAAGGCAAGGGACTCGGCAACGCTCTGGAAGAAACGAAGACTCTGCCGTTTCTTTCAATTCAGATGATTCAGGTCGGCGAACAGAGTGGCGAACTCGAATCCATGTTGAATAAGATCGCAGATGTTTATGAAAATGAAGTTGAATCCAGCATCATGCAGATGACATCATTGCTTGAACCTGTAATGATATTGGTCATGGGGCTTATCGTGGGGTTTATCGTGCTGTCCATTTGTCTGCCGATATTTGAAATGAATCAGCTTATTAAGTAGTGCCCATCCAGAAACGGTCTTTTTGCCCGATCGCTGCGTTATGCTCAAAATTTTATCCTCGGAATATCAACTATATACCTGCGGTAAAATTTTTCGCATGTCTTGATCTCGAACAAAAATCCTCGTTTCTGGACGGACACTAAGTAGATGCAGAGTAACTTCTCAATATGTTCCGGTAGGTCCGCTGCGCCATCCGGTAATTTTTTCAATACGGTCAAAACTTGCCGTTAAGGGCGCCTAACAGTGACCCCTTAGCACAAACAGGCTACAATCAACAATTTATGCTGTTCGGATCACTGTAAGCCGCCCTAAACGGCTTCAAACAGTTGCCCGCTTTGAAAAAAATTACCGGATGACTCCGCTGGTAGGTTTAACCATAAGTTTTTGAGAAGTTGCGATGCAGAGGTCGGAAGTCAGAGGTCAGATAGAGGAGGATTAATAATGAATACAAAGATACTGTTTATAAAAAATGACACCCGGGGGTTTACGCTGATTGAATTGATGGTTGTTATTGTAATCCTGGGGATTCTTGCCGGCCTTATTGTGCCACGGATTATGGGACGGCCCGAGGAAGCCAAGCAACTCAAGGCAATGATTCAAATCGAAAGCCTGGAAACCGCTCTGAAATTATACAAGCTGGATACGGGAGCGTACCCGAGCACTGAACAGGGGTTGCAGGCGTTGGTTGAAAAAGCCTCTACAGGAATAATTCCGAAGAAATGGCGTGAGGGTGGCTATCTCGAGAAGGGCAAATTACCGAAAGATCCCTGGGGTAATGAATTTATTTACCTGAGTCCGGGTGTCCATGGGGAATGTGACATCATCTCATATGGAAGCGACGGTGTGTCCGGAGGTGAAGGCAAAAATCAAGACATCAACAATTGGGACATTGAGTGAAAGTGTGCGTAATTTCGGAAACGGAAAGTAAAAGGGGACCAATGAAGGTAACTCCGATAGGGTGTTCTAACCTTCCAGCCGGATTCACGCTAATTGAACTCATCGTCGTCGTTACATTGATTAGTCTGTTGCTTTTCATTGCCATGCCTCGGCTCCAGGATACGATTTTATCCGATGAGCGACGAAAAATGACAAACTGGATCATGTTTAAAACCCAAAGCCTTAGAGAAAAAGCAATTCGGGACCAAGTGGTCTATGTCCTCCACGTTGATATCGATAACCAGCACATGTGGGTGTCGATTGGAAATCGGGTGCCAGAAGCGCTGGAACATTCTGCTAAAAAAGGGTATGAACTTAAGAAAAATTTGAAAATAATTGATGTTGAGCACCAGCAAAAAGGAAAGACTACCAGCGGGACCGCGGATATCCTTTTCTATAGCAAAGGCTACGCGGATAGGGCGTTTATTCATGTTGAAGAGAACGGTGAAAAACAGCTCTCTTTTTTAGTTGAGACTTTTTTACCAGAGGTAAAGATGTATGGGGAATACCGGAGTTTTGAAGACTAACGGGTTTACGCTCCTTGAAATCATGGTGGCCATTTCCATTCTTGTACTTGTTCTGGTCACGGTTTTCAAGATGCATATACAAACCCTTGCAATGCATAACACGGCAAGGTTTCAAACATCGGCACCCCTTTTGGCACAAAAGAAAATTACGGAAATCGAAACGAAAAACATTGACGAATTGGTGTCGGATTCGGGAGACTTTGGTGATCGCTTTCCGGGTTATACCTGGAAAGTATCAATCGATGATGTTCAATCAGAAATTCTTGGAACCGTTGCTGACAATCTAAAATTAATCGGTGTGACGGTTTTATTCAACACTGATGAATTGATTTATCATCTAGAATCTTACAAACTTTTCGAGGAATAGGCCTAAATTGAAACCGGAAAAGGTATTGTACCCGACGCCCAATCCACCCTATGGTCAAAAAATGGGTATTTATAAGGCAAAAAGGCTTACAGGGTTCTCAAGCCGGGGATTTACCCTTGTGGAGATCCTCGTATCAATTCTTATATTTGGGATTATTGTTACAACCGTCTTTGGGTCCTACCGATCCGTTATAAGTAGTAGCCAAACCATTAACAAGGGGATGAATTACTACTCTATGGCCGAACGCTGTCTGAACCGGATAATGCAGGATTTGCAATCGATTCATGTCTCTTTACCCCCGGAGTTTGCAGCCCCCGAATTTAATGATGAGCCGGATCCTTATCGCGTCATCGGTACCAGCAGTGATATCGGAAATACAGCCGTTGCGAAACTCAGATTTACCTCTTTTGCCCATCTTCCCCACGAGCGCAACCTTCGGAAGGGAATCGCAGAAATTATTTATTATGTTGAGCCGGACAATGATCGTCACTTGGTCCTAAGACGCTCAGATCGCCTATACCCGTACAGCCCCTTAAAAGAAAAGCAGAATGATCCTTTGCTGTGTGAAAACGTGAAGAGGTTGACATTCACCTATTACGACAGCGAGGGAAGAGAATTTACCACCTGGGATTCAGATTCGGAAACGTTTCAATATGAAACCCCCACGATGATCATTGTCAATCTTGAGGTTGGAGACGATACGGATTCTTTTTCGTTTGAAACTGCGGTCCCACTTGCCGTTCACAGAAATTCCAATAGTTAGGCAATTATGGTTCTTGGACGCATTATCGGAAATGAAAATGGCATCGCAATCCTAATCACATTGTTAGTGATAACGGTTCTTATTGCGACAACGCTGGAGCTGAACAGAAAAGCACGGTCTGAAATTAGTTTTTCAGCCATAAGCAGGGATCGATTGACCCTTGCTCACATGGCCTCATCCGGCCTTAACGCGGCCATGGCAATGCTTGTCAGGGACAAAATGGATTCGGATACGGACTCTTTGCAGGAAGATTGGGCTGATCGTGATAAAATTGATGAAATCTTGCAAGACATCCCTATCGAGGAAGGACAACCAGACGTTATAATTTCTGACGAGCTCGGCAGGATACAAATCAATGCCCTGGTTATTTTCCCCGAAGGACGGGAATTTAATAATACCCAACTCAATCTCTGGGATCGCTTTCTAAGAAATATGGTTTATAAAGATGAATCGTTAGAGGATGTTGACCCGACTGCCATTATCAACTCCTTAAAAGACTGGCTCGACGCGGGCGACGATGAGGCGATTACAGGGTTGAGCGGAGCGGAATCCGGCTACTATGAAGGTTTGGACTTACCCTATTCCTGTGGAAACAGTCCCTTTACTTATCTTGATGAACTTGCTTTCGTAAAAGGAATCACCAAAAACCTCCTGTATGGGATAGATGCCAGGCCCGGAATCTTTCCCTATGTGACCACCTTCGGCCGAACACCGATCAGTAAAAACACCTTTACATTTAATGGAAAAATTAACATCAATACAGCAGACGTTCGGGTACTTACGGCACTTTTGCCCGCCGAATACGATGATTTGGCTGCAGCGATCCACGACTATAGGATGGAAACTTCAGACTCAACTTATGTTCACGACCTTTCAAGTCCGGAATGGTATAAAAACGCACCCGGCTGCACCGATCTTGAAATCGATCCCGATTTGATTACCGTCTCGAGTGATGTGTTCCGGATTGAATCTACCGCTGTATTACATGGCATGAAATTGATAAACACGGCGGTGGTCGCAAGGGTGAAGAATAACGCGACCGGGAAATGGACCTGCACCGTATTACGCCAATGGATTGATTGAATGTTCGCTAAATTGTAACCGTTCACGGTTTGAAACTTGAAATTGGAAAGTAGAAATTGGGGCGAGATGAAATGAGTTTAGGAGTTGGATGTCTACAAATTGGCAGAAGAGTTAGCAGATAATACGATCATCCGACAGCCTAGCTGCAAATATAGCGGAAGGAATGGTCGGTATACTCCCGCTGACAGGAAAAAGTTTTATCTGAGTCAAACGCGGCAGAATACAAAGCAATAGTTGATAAACTCGACCCCCAATTGTATGCGTTCATTAACAGTACAAAAGCATGAAGGCCAAATTTCCAATTTCTCTTTTCTAATTTCAACGTTCTGTGAACGGTTACGCTAAATTTTAGACATCCCGTAAACCCGGATAGTGTCTGAATCCCACAAAAAAATATGATTGAATCCCAAAAAATAGGAGTTTTTTACCAGAATTTCTGATACCTAGAAGTTTACGTAAAAATAACTTTGCATGTTGGTGCCCGGATTTAGGTTGGGTTTAGTCGACCTGAGGCCGAATAACCTCGGGAATCGCCACTTTATTTCGATGATTGTGCGCTTAAGGATCTGCTAGAGACAACCTGGAGAGGGGCTTCGTGAAGTCGGATAATGATTTGAGATTTTATTTGTTATGAGCAGAAAAATTTTTGGACTTGACATTCGAAATGATGCCCTATCTGCGGTGCTGGTCAACAGCAGTATCAAAGGAAACTGGATAGAAGCCCACGCATCTGTTCCGCTGGAAGATGAAAGGGTGCCGGAAAATACCACGGAAAATCTGATCGGCCGGGCTTTGGAGCGTGTTACTAGCAAGGTGAATCCCTCCAGCGCTTTTTGTGTTGTCTCCTTACCCCCCCATCAAGTCCTTTTGCGAAATATCCAAGTGCCGTTCAAAGAGAAAAAAAAAATCAGACAAATCCTTCCCTTTGAGTTAGAACCGCTCGTGCCTTTTCCGGTTGAGGATCTAATATTCGATTTTCACGTTATAACGCTCTCAGATCCGTCGGATCATACCGACTTGATTGCTGCCGCCGTAGAGAAAAATTATCTTCAGCACGTTCTAGATTTACTGGCATCCTTCGACATCGAGCCGGACATCGTAACTCTGGGAGGATTTTCAACGGCGCTTTATCTGGCGGACCTTGCCGTGATGCCTGAGAAATGGCTTTTAATCGACAGGGGACCCAACCAATGTACCATCTTTCTTGTTATTGCGGGTCAAGTGTGCCTGGCACGCTCCCTTCCATTGAGCTCTGGGGATTCATTACAGGCAGAGTCGCTCCAATCCGAAATCAACCGAACACTTACGGCCTTTGGAGAAATTTATACGGATGAGTTGGAAATTAACGGCCTATTTGTTGTCCATGACAGCAGGGAAGGGGATAATTTTATAAATGATATGAGACGGATAACGGATATTCCGGTGAATCGGATCAATCTTCCGGGCGATTCAAAATTAATAAAAAAAGATTATTTAGCCCAGTCCTCCGACGCAGGAATACCGGAAAACGCTTTGGCACTTGTTCTGGCCGAAATTGCAGGAGTGAAGATCCTGAATTTCCGCAGGAACCAATTTGCGCATAAAAGACAGTGGGTAGAACACAAAACAGGCCTGATAATGACGAGCATTCTGGTGGGTGTGGTGCTGCTCATGATGTATTTAAATACTATGATTGATTTTTATGGGATGGGGAAGAAACTCACCGGTCTTAACCGTCAAATCACACAGATCTTTAGAACCATATTGCCGGACGCGCGGATCGTCGATCCCGTGCATCAAGTGCGGCAAAAAATAGCATCGATGCGGAAGAAATCATTCTTTGCAGGCCAGGATGAGAAAAATATTCGTACGATTGACATTCTTAACGAAATTAGCCAACGTATACCCCGCACAACGGAGGTTGAGTTTACCAAACTTATCCTTGGCCCGGAGGGTTTGGTGATAAATGGCGTCACCGACACGTTTAATTCCGTGGATGATCTGAAACATCAACTAGAGAAAGCAATTATTTTTCAAAATGTTACGATTAGTTCAGCGAATTTGGACAAATCCGGCAAACGGGTTCGCTTTAAACTCAAGGTGAACAGATGATTTTAAAAAAACTGAACCGACGCGAAAAATATGCTGTTTACGGGGCCTTGGGTTTCCTGTGCATCTTTGTGTTGTTTCAGTTGGTTGTATTTCCATTCATGGACAAAAAAGCGCGCCTGCAAAGAATGATTGAAGTGAAGTCTGAGACACTTCAAGGACTGATTAATTTAAAATTTGAATACGATGCCCTCGGAGAAAAGGTTGAGTTCTCCAAAGTGCGTTTGAGTCAAAGGAATAAAGGCTTTACCCTCTTTTCTTTCCTTGACAAACTTGCCGGAAGGGTCGGTGTTAAGGACAATATTAAGTATATGAAACCATCGTTATCAACACAAAGAAACAGCCTTTATAAAATATCGCGTGTTGAAATGAAAATTGAGGCCGTTAGCATGGATCAACTAAAAGCGTATCTCTACAGGATTGAAACGTCTAAAAACATGATACGGGTAAAGCGAATTGCCATTACAAAAACAGAGAAGCCCAAAGGGTTTATTAATGTGACCTTGGAAGTCGAAGCTGTTCAAGCTTAATTCGACTGTATCCTCTATTCTTAATAATATGCCGAATAACGGGGAAAATCTCGGTCAAGGAGATAAAAATTATATCAGACAACATAATAAAACGGAAATCGAAACGGGAACTTTGCCATGAGACAGTCTCTTACTAATATACTACAGGAAAAGTTCGGGGTTTCGGAAGAAAAGATTGAAGAAATCCAAAAAGGCAAGCGTCAAAAAAACGGATTTATTGGCGAAGCCCTTCTCGACCGGAAAATAATTTCTGAAGCACAACTTCTAGAAGCGCTGAGTATCCAGTATAACCTCCCTTTTTGGCAAAATTTACCTCTTGATCGTATTCAAGGTGATTTTACCCAACAGATTCCGATTCAATTTTTAAAAAGGCATGTCATGGTTCCGCTCATTCGGTATCCGGTTCCGGAAAATGAAACAGGTTTGCTTCCAACTGGAAATGATGTTTCTCCGGAAAATAGCGATCAATCGTTATGTGTCATTGCCATCAATGATCCGACGAAATTCCAGTCGATTGACGACCTTAGAAGAATTCTTGAAATAGATGAGTGTCAGATCGTCCTTTCAACTAAAGAGATGATCTATTCCACGATAAACATGATGTATGAATTCAGCAGGGATTCCGCGGAACAGATTGTTCAGGATATGGAAGAAGACGGCAGCAGTATCATCAGCCAGATCGAGGGCACATCGGATTTACTTGATGATACCAGCGATGCCCCAATAATAAAGCTCGTAAACCACATCATATCCCAAAGCATAAAAGCCCGGGCGAGTGACATCCATATCGAACCTTATGAGAATAGCATGAAAGTCCGTTACCGTGTGGACGGCATCCTTTATGAACTTTTGTCTCCCCCTAAATGGATCCAACCTGCATTGACTTCCCGAATCAAAGTCATGTCGAAAATGAATATCGCTGAGAAACGACTTCCGCAGGATGGCCGTATTGGAATCAAAATGGGGGATCAGGATGTCGACGTCCGGATATCTACAATTCCGACCTTTTTCGGAGAACGGGTGGTGCTCAGGTTGCTCAACAAATCGAACAATTTATTCAAAATGTCGGATTTGGGCTTGGGTGCTGAAAAGCTGCAAATCGTTGAAAAAATAGTCCGTTTACCGAATGGCATTATTCTTGTGACCGGACCGACCGGCAGCGGGAAAACCACAACCCTTTACGCGATTCTAACTTCAATCAACACCCAGGATATCAATATTATCACGATTGAAGACCCGGTGGAATACCAGATCAAGGGCATCAGTCAGATTCAGGTCAATCCGAAAATCGGCCTCACGTTTGCCAGAGGGCTCAGGTCAGTCGTTCGGCAGGACCCGGATGTGATGCTTGTGGGTGAGATTCGGGATCTGGAAACAGCTGAAATCGCGGTCCAATCTGCATTGACAGGGCATCTTGTCCTTTCGACCTTGCATACCAACGATTCGGCAAGTGCCATAACGCGTTTAGTGGACATCGGTGTGGAACCCTTTTTGATTTCGTCATCGCTCATCGCGGTTGTCGCCCAACGACTCATAAGGATCCTTTGTAATGATTGTAAGGAACCCTTTGCACCCAATGAAACGATTATGGAAAGTATTGGTATGATACGGGAACAATTCGTGAACCATAACATCTACAGGTCCAAGGGTTGTGAGAACTGCTTCCATACCGGTTTTAGGGGACGACTCGGCATTTTTGAAATAATGGTTTTAGAAGACAATTTAAAAAGCCTGATTCTAAAATCACATGATTCCAATCTGATTAAAAGTGAGGCGCTGAAAAACAAAATGGTTACGCTTCGTCTTGACGGCATCCAGAAAGTGCTGGACGGGATTACAACCATCGAAGAGATTGTAAGGGTGACCTAAAAACGGACGGCCCAAATACCTCCGGTGACAACTTAGCGCTCTTTTAACTGTATGATTTTATTGGTCACCATTTCGTAAGTTTTCCCATCAACACCGCAACTGGTCATGCTTAGGTTATGTCCGACCGTCCAAAACCTAAGAAGATCTATACCGAATTCGCCCTGGATCCCTTCTACTCTTTCTGACTTGAACTGCCTCTTGATAGAATCGCAAATATGCGTTACCAAACGACGAAAATCGGGAAGCCCTTGTGTATTTGTTGGGATTCCTTCACCATCATCACTGACCTTGAGATAGAATTCACCCTTTTTCCCCACTTACAATGACGATTTGTTTTGCTTCTGCGTCAATGCTGTTTTCCACAAATTCGGCCACCGCTTTTAAAGGATTGGCTTGAGATTTGGCGATGATGCTGATGGCATTCCAATGATCGGCAATGCGCAACTTTCCAGTACGGACGTCTTTTCTTTTCTTTTTACGAATGGATTTTGACATGGTTGACTCAATTTGGCCAATGATTCGGCTTAAGTTGAGGGAGAAAATCATCAACTGGGCAACAGGTTATTCCATCAACCATCAGTTTCTCTGTCCCTCGATATAAAAATATCGCACTCGCTTCTGGATAGTCGATCAGAAACGTTTTAAGTGATCTAAGGCTTTGGGGGTGAATTTGTTTTGCGTTCTTAACTTCCAAAGCGTAGAAGTGATGCTCTCCATACAATATGAAATCAACCTCGGCCCCCCCTCGAGACCGCCAAAAATAGCAATTCACCTGGCCATTCGAGTAATCGCACCAGGCTTTAAGGTGTTGTAAAACCAAGCCTTCCAAAGCCATTCCCCCAATTTCATCGGGGCTGTCAAGCGGTCCTTTAGGGCGTAAATGGTAGTAAACACCGGCATCAAATAAATAAAATTTAGGCTGTGCCGTCATTGCGCGTCTCGCGCGTTTTGCAAAGACGGGAAGTTTATATCCCAGTAATAGATCTTCAATAATCGACAGATAGTTCTCGACAATCTTTCGTGAAACGTGGCACTCTCTGGCGATATTACTAAGGTTTAAAATACTGCCGTGGGAAAAGCTGATGGCTTCCAGAAAACGGGCAAAGGTGCCGATGTCTCTTACCAACCCCTCTTCTTTGACTTCTTCCTTCAGGTATAGGGCAATGTAGGTTGCCAGTGTCTTGTCGGGTGTGTTAGCCGAGACGATTAAAGGAATCAGGCCATTTCTGAGTGCTCTATCAAGTGAAAAGTCGGTGCCCAATTCAGCAGCCATAAATGGATGGAAATGGGTTAAGAGGGCACGGCCTGCCAACAGGTTCACGCCGCCACGGCGCAGTTTTCGAGCACTAGAGCCGGTCAGGATAAATTGATGGGTTTTATATTCCTCGATCAAACTGTGGATGCTGTCCAGCAGCGCCGGCGCCTTTTGGACTTCATCAATAATGTAGCATCTTGTGCGTGGGTTCGCCTTGACTATTTGTTTGATCCGTTCCGGGTGGGCAATATGAGACCTAAATGTACTGTCGTCTAACAAGTCTACCAGATAGGCATCCGGGAAAGTCTTTTTAAGCCAAGTGGATTTGCCTGTACCTCTTGGACCGAATATAAAGAAGCTATCAGTAGGTGCGGTAAAAAATCTTTCAGTAAATTTTTCCATCATTACCCCATTTGATTGCATAAAATTGACCTGTCAGATAAAAATTACGTCTCAATTTTACCCTTTGGGGTGAAAAATGCAAGTTATATTTTTTATTACAAGTTAATTTTTTTAGTCAAGCATCGCACGGTTGCAACAAGAATATCAACATGAAGCGAGGTGACCGTTGGCAACAATTGATCGGAAAGAACTCTTTAATAAGGTTTGGGAACCAGACGACATAGTCGAGTTCATCTGGATCATGTCAAAATATAATGCCAGTAGACGCGAAGACATCGAGGAACTAATCCGTACACCTTCTATATGGTCACTTATCTATCAGTATATGACCAGAGTCAATGAACTCCTAAAGAAATTTTAATCTGCCGCCTGTCCTGTTTCCAATCAGGACAGAGATGGTCGAAAGACTGCCTGCTGGGGGCAAAGGTGGTCGCATGAGCATTAATATAATAACCAACTGAAATACTGAATAATATGTTAGTTGGCCGAATAGACTCTAACAAAAAGCAAAAATTTGCTCCTAATATTTTCAGCAAGTTAGAGAATTGAAAAAACTGTTCGAAAGGGAGTGGGGTACCCAAAAATATCCTTTACCCATGTCCTGCAGCATAGATTCTTTCAATACCAATCTGTTAAGCACATAAATACCGCTTGCTAGCGTTGAATTTAACGGGGTGATCCGGAATCATATATCGGATAATTATCCTTGAAATCCATCATATTGGAAATTTGATGACAAAAGCTGTTATAAAAAACTCAATTTACCCATGTAAGACATGTCAAAGGGTTTCTGGTTAACTGATATCCGGATGGACCGGAGAGCTATCTGAAAGAACTCATTTGATACAACACACCAATCTGCTCTTTCCGGATGTTGAGTGTGACAACTGAACTTCTGAAAAAAGTTGTTGAAAAGGTTCGAGGTCTGCACCTATAAACGCCTTGGTACCGGTAGACCCTACTATGGACATTCGTATGTTGAATAGAAATTTGATCAACGGATGCGTGGGTACTTCATGCTCCATGATCATAACTATTCCACCGGGCTTGACGACGCGCTTCATCTCCTTGAGTGCATCCATTCGTGCTTCACCTTTCAGCTCGTACAAGGCATGCGAGCAGGTGACCACATCAAAAACATCATTTGACAATGGAAGCAAGGCTGCATCGCCTTCTAAGAAACTTACGATTTGAGTGGAATCTTTTTCTTTCGCCTTGTGGAGCATGCCGTGCGAAAAGTCTAAACCGACGGATGTGCTTTCCGGATATTTTTGGGCAAAGGTGAGAATTACGGACCCGGTTCCGCAGCAGATATCCAGTATGCGCGGTTTGGTAACCCTTTCCAGTTGAACGCAATCGACCAGAAAAAATCGGGTATTTTGCTCATCACGGCGGGAATGAATCGCAACAAAACTATCGTACAAATGGGAAAATAAATCGTAGTATCGACGTCTTCCGTATCGCATACTTCTTATATTCAAAACCCCTTACCACATTTCGATTTTGTTTTATTGGTCATGTTGAAGATACCTCTTTTCAACTGTCCGTTTTTTTTCGAAAACACTGTTTATCCACTATTCATCACAAAACCAAATATAACACTCCGCCGATGGTCAGTGCCGAAAAAATCATAATAACGATTGACTTGAGTGTACTCTCACCACAAGTTCTCTGAAAAGGACAACACTTGGTGGTTTATAGCTGGCCGGCAAACCATGCTACGGTTAAAAAATTCGGATTGCCGCCCACTTAGGCTCTCACAAGGGAAACTGGCTTGGGGTATGCGGGGATAGTTGACCTCAAGTTAGTCTTATCCATTTGATATATCTTCCTTGTAATAACCAATGATTAATCCTACTTATATTTTATTGAGCTTTCAGCTACAAACCGTAAACCCGTCTACTTTGTGATCCGCCTGCGGATTTTAATCTGACTTCCTTTAACCAGCCTATCATTTTTTCCCATTT